>CAYSJP010000107.1:0-7633 GCA_964431395.1 uncultured Halobacteriales archaeon | reverse complement strand
CCCGGCACGCGATCTCGTTGGCCGCGAAGGGCGTGTTCACCTTCGCGTAGGCGTCGGCCCACCCCTCCGGAACGACCGCGTAGCCGATTCGCAGGCCGGCGAGACCGTAGGCCTTCGAGAACGTCCGCGTCACGGCGACGTTGTCGTACTCCGCGAGGAGTGAGATGGCGCTCGGTTCGTCGCTGAACTCGCCGTATGCCTCGTCGACGACGACCAGCGTCTCATCGTCGACGCCGCGGGCGATGTCTTCGATTCCCGCCAGATCGATCCATGCCCCGGTCGGGTTGTGGGGCGTCGTCAGGTAGACGATCCGCTCGCCGTCGTAGGGGGCGAGCACCCCCCCCGAGGTGAGCGCGAAGTCCTCGGCCTCGCGGAGCGGGTACTCCCGGACGGTCGCGTGGTGGTACCGGGCGCTCATGGCGTAGTAGGCAAAGCCCGGCGACGGGACGAGCACGGGATCGCCGGGCTCCAGCATCGCGCGGGAGAGGTAATCGAGCGCGCCGTCGGCGCCCGCGGCGAGCCAGACCTGCTCGGGGGCGACTCCCCAGTGCTTCGCGATCGCGTCCGTCAGGTCGACGTGGGCGGTTTTCGGGTAGGCGTGAGCGCGCTCTGCGCCCGCCCGGATCGCGTCCGCCGCCCTGGGGCTCGTTCCGTGAGGGTTCTCATTGGAGGCGAGTTTCACGAGGTCACCGGGATCGAGTCCCCGGTCGCGGGCAACTTCCTCGATCCCCCGGCCCGCCCGGTACTCGACGTTGGCCGAGAGGTCGCGCGGTCGCATACGGGGAAGAAACGCCCCGGGCATATTAAGCGTGCTCAAGCGCCGACGTGAGTGAGCCTCGCGAGCGAACGGAAACGAGCGAACCGGCCCGGGAAGTGTGTGGAGCGTCCGAGGTGGCCCGGTATTGAGAAACTCGGCTGACGAACGGAGGGCGCGTATCGTGCATTTCGGTTGCGTCGGAACAGTGCGATGTCATCCCTGTAGAGAACCTATTCGACACAGCACTTTTTTTGATCCCGAAACTACACCATGTTCTATGGTTAGGAAATCTACGCGGCGCTCCCTCTTGAGGGGGGTGGGGGTAGCGACCACCATCTTGGCTGGCTGTTTGTCGCGTAGGGAACCTGACGATATCGGCTCAGTCGATACAGCACCATCCCCGACCGGGGGTACGCCGACGGATGCCACGACCCCGACGGACACCCGGACTCCGACGGATCCGCTGACCCCGGCAGATACTACGACCCCGACCGACACTTCAGGACGGACCGACACTCCAGAATCCACCGAGACTGGGACACCGTCCAGCGGTTTACCTGACGAGATAACGATCGAGTGGACGTTCAGGACGTTTGGAAACGTGTTCTCTACGCCAGCGGTAGCGGATCGGACTGTCTACGTCGGGTCTGAGGATTACCACCTGTATGCAGTGAATGCGGACTCGGGTGAAGAGGTGTGGCGCTTCCAAACTGACGACGGGGTGTTCACGTCGCCGGCAGTGGTGGACGGTACGGTCTACATCGGGAGTTTTGATCACAATCTGTACGCGGTGAATGCGGAGTCCGGTGAGGAGGTGTGGACCTTCGAGACCGGGGGCAGGATCGACTCGTCACCGGCGGTTGCAGGTGACACTGTCTACGTCGGGAGTTTCGACGACCACCTCTACGCGGTGGATGTGGAGACGGGCGAGGAGATGTGGGCCTTCGAGACTGACCGGATGGTGCACTCGTCGCCGGTGGTAGCCGACGGTACCGTCTACGTCGGGAGCAGTGATAACACCCTGTACGCAGTAGATGCAACGACCGGTGAACAGGACTGGACCTTCCAAACAGGGGGCTGGGTGTGGGCGATGCCGGCGATAGCCGGCGACACCGTTTACGCGACGAGTCGCGATTATAACCTGTATGCATTTGATGCGGCAACAGGTGAACAGCAGTGGCGCTTCAGGACGGGCGACGAAGTATGGTCGTCGCCAGCTGTTGTGGATGGGACCGTCTACGTTGGGAGTCGAGATCACTCCCTGTACGCGGTGGATACAGCAACTGGCGAACAGCATTGGTCCTTCGAACGGAGTGGTGTCTCGTGGGCGTCGCCGGCGGTGGCTGATGGCACCGTCTATATCAGTGGTAACGATTCCGGCCTGTTCGCAGTGGATGCACAAACGGGCGAGGAGACGTGGAGTTCGGACGTGGTTGAGGGGATGTATTACGCGCCGACGATAGTGGATGGGACCATCTACACTGGGGGAGGGTGGAATTCCAAGGTGTACGCGATCACCGACGCGTGAAGAGACGTTGGAGGGTCCGCCACGCAATGGAGCGTATGCTATCGGACTGAAGAGTCCATCCACCCGGCACACGACACGTACCAGTCCCCGCGGCCATTAAGTGTAGTTCGCGCGTATTCACGGACGCAATGCAACTCACCTGGTTCGGTCACTCGACCTGGCGCGTCGAACTCGGGGACACGACGCTACTGATCGACCCCTTCTTCGGAAATCCCACGACCGACGCCGACCCCGGAGACCTCGATCCGGACGTCGTGCTCCTCACGCACGGCCACGACGACCACGTGGCCGACGTCGGGGCCTTCACCGACGCCACGCTCGCCGGTGCACCGGAGGTGGTCGGTCACCTCGCCGAGGAGCACGGGTTCGCCGAGGACGACGTCCTGGGGTTCAATCTCGGCGGCACCGTCGAACTGGGGGAGGCGTTCGTGACGATGCACCGCGCGGACCACACGAACGGTCTCGAGGACGGGTTCAACGCTCCCAGCGGTGGGCCGCCTGCGGGATACGTCGTCTCCGACGATCGGCCGACACGGGATCCCGACGCCGACTGGACGGCGTTCTACCACGCGGGCGACACCGCCCTCATGACGGAGATGCGGGAGGTGATCGGGCCGTACCTCGACCCCGACGCAGCCGCCGTCCCGATCGGCGATCACTTCACGATGGGGCCGATGCAGGCAGCCGTCGCCGTCGACTGGCTGGGCGTCGACTACGCCTTTCCGATGCACTACGACACGTTCCCGCCGATCGAACAGGACCCCGAGGAGTTCGGAGAGGAGGTCGCCGCGACCGGGAGCGACGCCGACGTCGAGGTACTCACTGCTGACGAGCGGTTCGACCTCTCCGGCGCGCTGTAGCCCGCCGCCCGTCGGGCGGCTCCGCGGTTACGGAAATACGAGGAGAAGGCCCCGCGCTTCAGCGCGGGGAGGAAGTCAAACGGATCCAAATATCCTTAGGGGCGGAACGCGAACCGGAAGACGATCCCATGCCAGTCAGAACCTCCGAAGCCACTTGGGAAGGCGACCTGCAGAAGGGAAGCGGTGAGATGACCGTCGGCGACGGCGTTTACCAGGGCGCGTACACGTTCGCCTCGCGGTTCGAACAGGGCGAGGGAACGAATCCCGAGGAACTCATCGCCGCCGCGCACGCGGGTTGCTATGCGATGGCGCTGTCGAACGATCTCGCCGACGACGGCCACGACCCGGAACGCGTCCACGCGGAAGCGAGCGTCCATCTAGAGGGCACCGAGATCTCGGGGATCGATCTCGACGTCGAGGCTGCGGTTCCCGGTATCGAGGAGGATGCGTTCCTCGAGTACGCCGAGGGCGCCAAGGAGAACTGCCCCGTCTCGGTCGCGCTCGCCGCGGTGCCGGAGATCACGCTCTCCGCGACGCTGCACTGACCCGCTTTTCCGTTCCGTGACGCCGCCCCCGTTTCCCGGGGCCCACACCCGTCGCCCCCCGACAGCGGTCCGCCTCCACACGTCGGGCGTGAGAAACGTTGATACGACCGCTTCCCCTACTAGTTCGTATGACCGATCGCACGTGGCGTGACCGGCTCGCGGGCCACCGCATGCAGGTCGACGAGCAGTTCGCGGCCCAGGTCCGGGACTCGAAGCTCACGAACGGGGAGTGGAACCTCGTCATGACGGCGGTGGAGTTCGAGATCGACGGTGAGGGTGAACACGCCCGCCTGGTCGCGGACACGAGCAAACTACACAGCGTCGTCCCGGAGTTCGAGAAGATGCGCCAGCGCGGACCGGGCGCCTCGAAGTCCAGGCCGGAGTCGGTCGACGGAGTGCTCGACTCCGTCAAGAACGTCCTCGGTATCGACTCCTTCGGCGACGTCGTCGATCTGGAGCCGCTGGAGGAACGGCTCGACAGGGACCTGACGGGCACGCTCGGGCTCGACTCCGGAACGGAGGACGACGAGAAAGTCCAGGCCGCGGTCCGGCTCACCGAGTCGTACGCCCGCGAGCTCCAGTCACACCTGGAGGCCCGGGGGGAGTGGGAGTCGATCCGGGAGGCGGCGTCTCAGCCGTCGCCGGAGTGATTCACGGTGAGTTTCTCCGCCCGGTGGATGTCGATACGCTCGGTGACGAGTTCGTCGTAGCCATGTGTTCGCTGCCGACAGTCCTGATCCTTGGAGTCAGACGGGTCGCCCGTGGCCTCGGCGGGGTCGGCTCGCCGATTCCGGGTTTAGCGGGGGGCTCGACGCGACGAAGAAGGAATCTTGAAGCGCGCGGCGGCTGAACGGGGACGTATGGACGCAGACGAGGTCGAGACGATCGCCGTACTGGGCGCCGGGAACATGGGCCACGGGATCGCGGAGGTGGCCGCGATGGCCGGCTATTCGGTGACCATGCGCGACATCGAGGAGGAGTTCGTCCGGGACGGCTACGACTCCATCGAGTGGAGCCTGGGGAAGCTCGCGGAGCACGACCAGCTCACCGAGGCGGAAGCCGACGCCGCGCTGGAGCGGGTGACGCCGCTCGTGGACCTCTCGGAGGCGGTCGGCGACGCCGACCTCGTGATCGAGGCGGTTCCCGAACGGATGGAGATCAAGCGTGACGTGTACGGGGACGTCGAGGAACACGCCCCCGACCGGGCGATCTTCGCCTCGAACACCTCCAGCCTCTCGATCACCGAACTGTCGGAGGCGACCGAGCGCCCCGAGCAGTTCTGTGGGATGCACTTTTTCAATCCGCCGGTCCGGATGGACCTGATCGAGGTGATCTCGGGTGATCACACCGACGGAGAGACGCTCGACACCGTGGAGACCGTCGCCGAGGAACTGGGGAAGACGCCCGTCCGCGTCCGCAAGGACAGCCCGGGGTTCATCGTCAACAGGGTCCTGATCCCGCTTTTGAACGAGTCGGCGTGGCTCGTCGAGTCGGGCGAGGCGACGGTCGCCGAGGTGGACGCGACGACGAAGTTCGACATGGGCCTGCCGATGGGCGCGTTCGAACTCGCCGACCAGATCGGGATCGACGTCGCGCTGGACGTGCTCGAGTACATGGAGTCGGTCCTGGGTGAGCCATACGCCGCCTGCCCGCTCATCGAGGAGATGGTAGAGGCGGGCGACCTCGGCAAGAAGACCGGCGAAGGGTTCTACGACCACGAGGACGGCGGCGTCGAGGTCCCCAACGACGCCGGGCGCGAGGACGTCGCCACCCGCCTGACCGCGATGATGGCCAACGAGGTGGCGAAACTGGTCGAGGACGACGTGGCCGACCCCGACGCGATCGACCGGGCGATGCAGCTCGGCACCGGGTTCCCCGAGGGGCCGGCCGCGCGGGCCGACGAGGCCGGCTTGGCGTCGCTCGCGGAAGCGCTCTCGGAACTGTACGGGGAGACGGACGAGCCGCGCTTCGCGCCCAACGACCTCCTGCTCGCGTACGCCGAGGAGGGCCGGGGCTTTTACCCGGAACCGGACGAGGAGTCCGTCGCCTACGACGCGATCGACGTCGACCGTGACGGCCACGTCGGGCGGATCACGCTGGATCGCGCCCACCGCATGAACACCGTCACCGAGGGGATGCTAGAGGAACTCGAGGCCGCAATCAGGGACTTCGAGGACGACGAGGCGGTGCGCGCCGTCCTGATCACCGGCGACGGCGACCGGGCGTTCTCGGCGGGGGCGGACGTCCAGAGCTTCGCGGCCGGCGGCGGCGACCCGATGGGCGCGGTCGACCTCTCCCGGAAGGGCCAGCAGACCTTCGGGACGATCGAGTCTTCGGACCTCCCCGTCGTCGCCGGAATCGACGGGTACTGCCTGGGCGGCGGGATGGAACTCGCGACAGCCTGTGACCTCCGGATCGCATCCGAGCGCTCGGAGTTCGGCCAGCCCGAGCACGACCTCGGTCTGCTCCCGGGGTGGGGCGGCACACAGCGTCTGCGGCACATCGTGGGCGACGGCCGGGCGAAGGAGATCATCTTCACCGCGGACCGCTACGACCCGGAGACGCTGGCGGACTACGGTTTCGTCAACGAGGTCGTCGGGAACGACGAGCTGGCGGAGGCGGCGCTGGAACTCGCCAGCGACCTCGCCGCCGGGCCGCCGATCGCGCAGTCGTTCACCAAGCGGGCGATGCTGGCGGGGCGGGACGACGCGGCGGCCGGGCTCGAGGTCGAGGCCGAGGCGTTCGGACTCCTGATGACGACCGAGGACCTGATGGAGGGTATCGCCGCGTTCGCCGAGGACCGCGAGCCGGAGTTCGAGGGGCGGTAGGTCGGCGCGGAACGGAATGGTTAAACCGCAGAAACGGAAAGCAGAGAGTGCGCTCGGTTGGTGTAGTCCGGCCAATCATTTCGGCCTTTCGAGCCGATGACACGGGTTCAAATCCCGTACCGAGCACTACAGCGAGCGAGTTTTACGAGCGAGCGAAGCGCGCAGGGGAGTGCGGCGATACACGCCCGGTGGATCGGAAAACATCTATGTGTGTCGTGAACGTACATCACGAATTGGACACATGCCAGCCGAATCGTGCGGCGTCTGTGGGACCCAGGTCCCGTTCGGTGACACCGTCCACCTCCTCGTGCACACGAGAAGCGAGGCGGGCGTCGTCGACTACTACGTCTGTGAGACCTGCTACGAGGCGGAGTTCGCGCCGAAGTTCGAGTAACCCCGTTTCACTTTCACCGCGGTAGGCGGGAGCTTTTATTCGGGATGGGCCTATCGGACGATGAGAGGGTTACGGACGACCCTCCACGTCGCCCGACCCGCCGTCCGGACACCACCGAAATCCACCCATGTCCACCGACACACACTCACCAACCCCACCGACCCTCGGGCGCTGTCCCGACTGTACCGCCACGATCGCGAGCTGCGACGTGCTCATCGAGTACGAGACCGACGGGCAACCCGCCGTCTGGGCGGAGTGCCCCGCCTGTCGGGAGGTCGTCCACCCCGAGTGATCGGGATCACCGACGACCCGTCCGGCGCCCGCCCAACCGCGGCTCGGGCGTCGGGGGCCGGAACCCGCCCGATGGTCCGACGGATCCCGGATTCGCTCACGCACGCGAGACCCGCGCTCACTGCCGGTAGCGTTCGGGGACGTGTGCCGCGACCGGTTCCGGAACCCTCGCGACCACCGTCGGCGCGAGCGCGGCCAGCCGGCGTCTGAGTACTCCGTACGTGACTCCGACGAGGAGCGCGCCGACGGCGACCCACCGGAAGGGGGCATCCAGCATCACGGCCACGGGGACGCCGAGAACCACCGTCAGGAGGACGTCCTCGGGAGCCCCGTCGTACCGGATCCACCGCTTTGGCGCCCGCCACCCGCCCCTGGCGTGGTCGTACACCGCCCGGTCGGAGGTGGCCTCCCAGGGCCGGAGTTCGAGGCC
>CAYSJP010000106.1:0-7722 GCA_964431395.1 uncultured Halobacteriales archaeon | reverse complement strand
CGGGATCCCTACGAGGTGCTGTTCGAGGACTACGAGCCGTACGTCGGCATCGACACCGCGGAACGGATCCTCACGCGTTTGCGCGAGGAACTCGTCCCGCTGATCGAGGACCTGAACGACGCCGATCCGGACCTCGCGGACCCCTTCGAGGGCGGCTACGCCGAGGACGCCCAGGAGGCGGTCTCCCGGGAAATCCTCGACGCCCTGGGCTACGACTGGGACCGTGGCCGGCTCGACACCTCCTCGCACCCCTTTACCTCGGGCAACCAGTTCGACTGCCGGATCA
The DNA here is from genome assembly GCA_964431395.1 of uncultured Halobacteriales archaeon. Lineage (GTDB taxonomy): Archaea > Halobacteriota > Halobacteria > Halobacteriales > Hikarchaeaceae > CAYSJP01. Next base: position 7,436 of record CAYSJP010000106.1, on the reverse strand, counting down.
CGACCCGGTTCAACGAGTCGGATCCCCTCGACGCGCTCACCGCGACGATCCACGAGTTCGGCCACGCCCAGTACACCCTCGGTCTCCCGCAGGACGCTTTCGGAACGCCGCTGGGCCAGGACCGGGATCTGATGGTGCACGAATCCCAGTCGCGGTTCTTCGAGAACCACGTCGGCCGGACGGAGGCGTTCTGGGAGTGGGCACTCCCGGCCGTGCGCGAACACTTCGACGGGCTGGACGACGCCAGCGCGCGCGATGTCTACGAGGCCGCAAACCAGATCTACCCCGAGAACCTCATCCGCGTCGAGGCCGACGAACTCACCTATCACATGCACATCATCCTCCGCTTCGAGGTCGAGCGCGACCTGATCCGGGGTGACCTGGACGTCTCCGAGGTGCCCGACGTCTGGAACGACAAGATGGAGGAGTACCTCGGGGTGCGCCCCGAGACCGACGCCGAAGGCTGTCTGCAGGACATCCACTGGTCACACGGTGCCTTCGGCTACTTCCCCACCTACTCGCTGGGCAGCGTCCTCGCGGCACAACTGGATCACCACGTCCGCCAGGACCTCGACGTCGACGCGCTGGCCCGGGAGGGCGAGTTCGACCCCATCCGGGAGTGGATGGGCGAGCGGATCCACCAGCACGGCTGCCGGTACACCACCCCCGACCTGATCGAGGAGGCGACCGGCGAGCCGTTCACCGCCGACTACTTCGTCGACTACGCGACCGAAAAGTTCGGCGAACTGTACGGGCTCTAGAAATAAACATCGAAGTGTAACGATCCAAAAAATCCAATAGGATTGTTATTTATCGGGGCGTGACGGACCTACAGTCCGAGACACGTATATACCACCGTAAACCGAAGCGAAACGTTCGATAGTCGGCCCGGAACGAGGACACCGAACGGGGGACGGAGAAATCGGATTCGTCGTCCACGGTGCGACGCTCAATCCGTGTTCAGAGCGGCGCTGGCGGGCGTTACGGATCTCGAAAGGGTGAGAAACCACGTCCGTGGCGGCTCGCGCGATATTCAAAAATGTTATTTTTGATTACAGTATTTAATTCTGGTTATTCTCCGAATTGAGCTACGGATCGTCGGGGCCGTGCTCGGGGGATGATCGACCGGGGCCGAGGCGCCCATCTTAGACGTGTTCGACGCAGTGGTACTCACCCTCGAGGGCCCGTGCGTCCTCGGGGAGGAGGGCGACGACGAGATACTCCGGGAACGCCTCGAAGTACGCGACGAGGTCGGCGATGCGCTCGGAGTCGATCGCCTCCAGCGAGTCGAGCAGCATGACCGGCACCCGTTCGTGGACGTCGTGGACCAGGTATCCCGCCAGCGCGAAGACGAGCCCGGTGACTTCCCGCTCGCTCTCGCTCAGGTGCTCCAGACGGTCCTCGTAGCTCGTTCCTTCGTCGGTCGACCGGACGACGTGGAGGTCGAACGACGATCGCGCCGTCCTCGTCCGCCCCTCGCGGACGGTGTCCCGTGTCCGCTCGAGCCAGATCCGGTCGAGGTTGTCGTACCCGAGGATGTCCAGGACGGTCGCCATGTGCTCGTTGAACGCCTCGACGGCCTCCGATTCCAGGCGCTCGATCCGGGTGCGAAGCTCGGTGAGCTGTTCGGTGCGGGCTGCCAGGTCCTCCCGGAGCCCCTCCCTGCGGTCCAGCTCCGTCTCGATCTCCTCGATCTCCTCGACGACGCCGTCGAGCTCCGTCTCCGCGCGGTCCCGCTCGAACTCCAGGCGGTTGATCTCCTTGTGAACCGCGAGCACCTCCCCCTGGTCGCGACGCTCGAGTTTCTCCGCGCGGGTCTCCAGGTTCTCGACCCGGTTCGAGAGACGCTCGCGGCGCTCGTCGAGTCGCTCGATCGCGTCCTCCCGGTCCGCGATCTCGGCGACGATCGTCTCGCGGCGGGTCCGGAGACGCTCGCGTTCCTCCGCCCGGCGTTCGTGGCGCCGTTTTTGCTCCGTGAGCTCGCCCAGCTCGGATTCGATATCCCGGCGCTCGGCCCTCTTGTCCTCGCGGAGGTCACCCAGCCGGTCGACCGTCTCACGGATCGTCTCCGGGTCGACCGCGCTCCCGCAGGTCCAGCAGACGGTGGTGTCCGTGACCAGCTGGTCGGTGACGTCGCCGTCCCCGGTGTCGGCTTCGAGGGCGTCACGAACGTCGCCGTGTTCGCCCGAGAGGACTCCCTCGTTGAAGTCGATGACCTGCTGGAGCTGGGTCATCGTCGACTCCAGGGACCGCTTGCGTTCCCGGAGCCGCTCGATCTCGGCGTCGATCTCCGAGACGGCGGTCGGGGGGGCGTCCGGCCGCTCGTCCAGCTCGACCTCGATCTCCGCCAGCTCGTCCTCGAGGCCGGCGAGGCTCTCGCGCTCGGTCTCCAGCCGGAACTCGACGTCCTCCAGGTCCGACTGGGCGTCCTTGAGGTCCGCGAGGACCGACTCGAGGGTCCCCTCCGTCTCCGTCGCGTCCTCGACGCTGCCGCCCGCCTCGTCCATCTCCGCTTGCTTGGCGTCGATTCGTTCCCCGTACTCCTCGATCTCCGACCGGAGCCGGACCCGCGTCTCCTCCAGCTCGGTGAGCTCCGCTTCGAGGCCGTCGAGCCGGTCGAGTTCGCCTTCGAGGCGGCGTTTTTCACCCTCTAGGTGCTCGATCTCCGCCTCGATCGCCGCCGTGTCCACCGGCCGCATCATCACCTCCCGGAGGTCGCCGTTCCGGACGATCGCCTGCCGCGCCTCGTTTCCCCGGAGCAGGAACGCGAACAGCTCCCCGAGCTCGACGTCGTCCGGGTCGAGGCACGTCTCCCCGGTGGCCGTGGTCCCGGCAGCGCCCTCCGAGAGTTCCCGCACGAACGTCTCCCCGCCCATGGAGAGTTCGACCCGTCCGGCTCGCGCGTCCCCCTTCAGCGAGACGTCGTCGCTCCCCATGACGCCCATGATCGCGCGCAGGAACGAGGTTCGGTTCGTCGCGTTCCGTCCGGACAGCACGGTGACCCCGGACGGAAGGGTGACGTCAGTCTCGGCGATCCCACCGACGTTCTTCACTTGCACCTCCAGTTCACCTTTCCGATCCGTTACCGCCATGTTCGATCAACACCTGATAGCGCCATAATTGTTGTCCCTCGTGGCACGAACGGGTCGTCGGGAGACGATGCCGGCCACGGGAACGCGCGACGCGCGCCGACAGTTTTTAGTCGCCATGCCGAGGACGATGCCGCGATGGGGAGGGAACGGCAAACCAAGACCGAACGCCTCATCGAGGAGTACGGGCTCGACGGGATCGGTGCGGAACTGGAGGCGTACTGGACCGGTGAGGCCGACGAGCGGCGCAGCCTCCGGGACCTCGCGGACCTGTTCAACCGCCGGCTGCTCCGGACCGCCGCGGAGACCGCGGGCCTGACGCCGACCGACGCCGAGGTGCGCCGAGTCCACGAGGTGCTCCGAGACGGGGACGCCAGCGCGGGCGAACGGATCGAGACGCGGCGGGAACTGGAGCGTGCCGGCGTCGACGTGGACGCCCTCACCGGGGACTTCGTCTCCCACCAGGCCATCCACACGTACCTCCGGGACCGCCGGGGCGCCGAGTACGAACGGGAGGGCGATCAGGTCGAGCGGGACACCGAGACCCTGCGAAGGCTCCGCAGTCGGACGACTGTCGTGTCCGAGCGAACCCTCGAGCGGCTCCGGGACACCGGCCGGATCGGCCTCGGAGCGTTCGACGTACGCGTCGACGTCCGCGTGTTCTGTGAGGACTGCGGGACCGAACGGGACGTCGTCGAACTGCTCGCCGACCGCGGCTGTGCGTGCGGGACGGACTGATAATGACTCGTGTAGGCAATTGCCGCATCGACCGCCCGACGGCGGGCGGTCGGAGCGGTAAAACGCTACAACAGTCATTATGAGCGGGGCCGTCGGATCTCTCACGGTCATGGAATCGTGTCCGCTGTCGTCGTCGAGGCGTTCCCGTTACAACCATAGAGATGTTCGCTTCGGGGCGAACGAGACCAGGAGGACGCCCGACCTACCCGGGGCCGGCCGACCCGATGTCGTCCTCCAGGTCGGCGACGGCCGGGCGGAGCTGGTCGGCGACCGCTCCGTTCGCCGGGAGTCGGTAGGGAGGTCCGGACACGTCCAGCGTCCCGAAGACGGAGCCGTCCGGGTTGTGGACGGCGATGGCGACGGCCTGCAGCCCCTCGAGTTCCTCCTGGTTGTTGACCGCGTACCCCTGCTCCCGGACGGTCTCCAGTTCCGCGAGCAGGTCGTCGTACCCGGTTATCGTGTGGTCGGTGAACCCCGGCATCCCCCACCGGTCGATGATCTCGCGGACGCGCCGTTCGGGGTACTCCGCGAGGATGGCCTTGCCGCTGGCGGAGCTGTGCATGTGGAAGTACCGTCCGGCCTGGAACCCGTCACCGGAGGAGGCGGTAGTCGCGTCGAACAGGATGATGGTCCGGCCGTGTTCCTCGACGGCGAAGTTCACCTCCTCGTTGACCCGGGTCGCGAGCTCGGTCGCCGCCTCCCTCGCCAGCGTGTACCGCTCGTCGCGGTGGCGGGCCTGCTCACCCAGGTGGAACTGCTTGAGCCCGGGTTCGTACTCGTCGCCCCGCCGGACGACGTACTCGGATTCGACGAGCGTCTGGAGGTGGGTGTACAGCGTGCTCGTCGCCAGCCCCGTGTGGTCGCTCAACTCGGACAGGGTCCCCCCATCGATGGTCGTCACCGCCTCCAGAACCTCGAGCGACGTCCCGGTCGTTTCGTGCACTCTCGGGGATCCCATGCCACGTCGCTCGAGGCCCCCGTACAAAAGAGCCCGAGAACCCCCAACAATCACCACACCCCGAAAGCATATATCCCCATGCTGGGGAACGGGGTGTCGAATTACGGTCGTTTTTCCGGCGTCTACCAAAACGGATGTCTCCTATAATTCTTTACGCTCACTGAACGTCCGTTTTTTGTTTCTTTCGGGCGAATCAGCGTGGTCGTTCGCGCATATTGCCGCGTGACCCTGACACGGTTACCCGGCGTGGAAAACGCCGGGCCGTCGGGCGAGCCGTTCTCCCGCACGGTCCGAAACGACGCGGATGGAGTCGTCCCCGACACGGACGAGCCACGGTGTCGTCTCCAGCACGGGGACGGCCACCGGTCGCCCCGCGCGAACTGCCGGGCGGACGGTCGCGCCTGCGTCTCCGGGAGCCGGGCGGGCCGCCCAGTCGGTCTTCCGGCCCACGCGGTGGCCCCGGTGCACCGAGGCGCGGGGAGTCTGAGAAAGGTATTTATCCGCTCGGCGGAAGAGACACGTGTGCGAAAGCCGAATCAGCAGGAGACCGTCGGCTGTAACGCGACGGTGGTGCTCGCCGGGGCGCGACGGCGACTCACGGCGCGAGGGACCGGCCGACAGCGTGGCGACCGCGGACCCGGGAGAACTGACCGTGACGGGACCACGAGATCGGGATCACTGGCGAAGGGAACACCCACGACATGATGAACGAGAAACGGATACAGCGACCAGTACCGAACACGGAGAACGGCACGCCGTTCGCGCCACACACCGCCGACGACGTCGCGGAGATGCTGGAGGCCGTCGGCGCGGCGTCGGTCGAGGACCTCTTCGACATCCCGGCGTCGGTGCAGTTCACCGGCGACCTCGACATCGACGCCGCGTCCGAGCGGGCGGTGAGGGGGCGACTGGAACGAACCCTCGGGGAGAACGACTCGCTCCGGGAGTTCCTCGGACGGGGCCACTACGACCACTACGTGCCCAGCATCGTCGATCACCTCTCGGACCGGTCGGAGTTTCTCACCTCCTACACGCAGTACCAGCCCGAGATCTCCCAGGGGTTCCTCCAGGGCCTCTTCGAGTACCAGTCGATGCTCGTGGAGCTCACGGGACTGGGCGTGGCGAACTGCTCGATGTACGACGCCGCGACGGCGCTGGGGGAGACCGCGCTGCTCGCCGACCGCGTCCGGGCGACGGAGGGCTCCCGGGTGCTCGTCCCGGACTACCTCCGGGAGGAGCGTCGGGAGGTCCTCGAGAACTACGTCGCCGGGAGCGGGCTCGCGGTGGAGTCGTTCCCGACCGAGGACGGACTGACGACGCCGGCGACGCTCGAACCACACCTCGGGGAGGACGTCGTGATGGCCTACGTCGAGAACCCGACTGCCGCGGGCGCCATCGAGGAACACCTGGGCGCCGTCGGGGACCTGATCGACGGGACGACGCTGTTCTGTGTCGGCTCCGATCCGGTGGCGCTCTCCCTGCTGGAGCGCCCCGCGGACGCCGGCGCGGACGTCGTCATCGGCGACGCGAGCGTCCTGGGACTGCCTGAGGCCCACGGCATGGGTCTCGGACTGTTCGCCTGCCGGGAGGCGTACCTCCGGCAGGTCCCCGGGCGGCTCGTCGGGGCGGGCGCGGACGCCGACGGGAACCGTGCCTACACCCTCACGCTCCAGACGCGCGAACAGCACATCCGGCGGGAGCGGGCCACCTCGAACATCTGCACGAACCAGGCGTGGGTCGCGCTCCGGACCGCCATGCACGTCGCCTCGCTGGGCCCCTCGGGGCTGGTGGAGCTCGCGAAGGACTGCGCCCGGTACCCGGCGGAACTCGCCCCGCGACTCGACGCGATTTCGGGGGTCACGGCGCCCGTCTCCGACGCGCACCACTTCCGGGAGTTCCGGGTCCGGGTCGACCGCGACGCCCGGACGGTGAGCGAGGCGCTGTACGCGGCCGGCTTCGCGGTCCACGCGCTCGACGCCGACCACCTGCAGGTCTGTGTGACGGAGACGAACGCCGACGCGACCGACGACCTGGTCGCGGCGTTCGAGGAGGTGGTGGCGTGACCCTGCACCACGGGCAGGCTGTCTGGAACGACGACGACGCGGCGGGCTACGAGCCACTCCTCTCGGAGAAGCGCCACCGGGAGGTCGAGGTCGAGGCCGAGGACACGCCTCTTCCGGAGGAGTGCACCCGGGACTCCCTGACCCTGCCGGGGCTCTCGGAGCCGGAACTGGCGCGCCACTACACGCGGCTCTCCCAGATGACCTACTGCATCGACACCGGCCCCTACCCGCTCGGCTCGTGCACGATGAAGTACAACCCGACGTTCACCGAGGACGTCGCGGCGCTCCCGGCGGCCGCGACCCACCCCGATCGGGACCCCGACACGGTCCAGGGCACCCTCGAGATCCGCCACGCGCTCGCCGAGCAACTGGCCGCGATCGGGGGGATGGACGCCGTCACGCTCCAGCCGCCCGCCGGGGCAGCCGGCGAGTTCACGGGCACGCTCGTCGCGAAGGCCCACCACGAGTCCCGCGACGAGGACCGCACCGAGGTGATCGTCCCGGACGCGGCCCACGGGACGAACTTCGCGAGCGCGGCGATGGCCGGCTACGACGTGGTCGAACTCCCCTCCGGCGAGGACGGCCGCG
>CAYSJP010000105.1:0-7729 GCA_964431395.1 uncultured Halobacteriales archaeon | reverse complement strand
TCGTCGTCGAGTTCTCCGAGGAGCTGGCCTGCTCGCATTGTGGCATCGACCTGCCGGAGATCGAGACGCGATCGTTCTCGTTCAACTCCCCCCACGGCGCCTGCCCGGAGTGTGAGGGCATCGGCGAGACCAAGGAGGTGGACCCGGACCTCGTCGTGGAGGACGAATCCCGGCCCCTCAAGCACGTCTTCGAGCCCTGGACGTACAACCGGACGTACTACTCCCGGCAGCTCGACAACGTCGCCGAACACTTCGGCGTCTCCGTGGACACCCCCTTCGAGGACCTCCCCGCGAGGGTGCGCCGGCAGTTCCTGTGGGGCACCGACGAGCAGGTCCACTTCCAGTGGCGGACCCGGAACGGCACCCGCGAGAAGACCGAGCGTTTCGAGGGTGTGATCCCGAACCTCGAACGGCGCCACGTCGAGACCGACTCGGAGGGAACCCGCGAACACATCGAGGAGTACATGGCCGTGACCACCTGCCCGGCGTGTGAGGGAACCCGCCTCAAACCCGAGTCCCGCGCCGTCGAGGTCGCCGGGGCGACGATCACCGGAGTCAACCGGATGAGCATCGGGGATGCCCTGGCGCACTTCGAGGGGATGGAGGAGGGCCTTTCGGACCGCGAGCGCCACATCGCCGAGGAGATCCTCAAGGAGATCCGCGCCCGGCTGGGGTTCATGTGTGAGGTCGGCCTGGAGTATCTGACGCTCGATAGGGAGGCCTCGACGCTTTCGGGGGGTGAGAGCCAGCGCATCCGCCTGGCGACCCAGATCGGATCCGGGCTCGTGGGCGTCCTCTACGTCCTCGACGAGCCCTCGATCGGCCTGCACCAGCGCGACAACGACCGCCTGCTCGACACGCTTGCGGAGCTCAGGGACCTGGGCAACACCCTGCTGGTCGTCGAGCACGACGAGGAGACGATGCGCCGGGCCGACAACGTCATCGACCTCGGCCCGGGGCCCGGCCGACACGGCGGCGAGGTAGTGGTCAACGGGTCCGTCGAGGAGGTGATGGAGTCCGAGGAGTCGGTGACCGGCGACTATCTCGCCGGCGAAAAGACGATCCCGGTCCCGGAGACGCGCCGCGACCCCGACGGAACCCTCACCGTCCGGGGCGCGCGCCAGCACAACCTCGCCGACCTCGACGTCGAGATCCCGCTGGGGACGTTCACCGCCGTCACGGGCGTCTCGGGGTCGGGCAAATCCACGCTCGTTCACGACGTTCTGTACAAGGGGCTCGCGCGGCGGATGAACGACAACACGAGCGTCGAGCCGGGCGAGCACGACGAAATCGAGGGGGTCGACGCGATCGAGTCGGTGCGGCTGATCGACCAGAGTCCGATCGGGCGCACCCCGCGGTCGAACCCGGCGACCTACACGGGCGTGTTCGACCACATCCGCGAGCTGTTCGCGGAGACCAAGCTCTCGAAACAGCGAGGCTACGAGAAGGGCCGCTTCTCGTTCAACGTCAAGGGCGGGCGCTGCGAGGAGTGTGGCGGCCAGGGCGACGTGAAGATCGAGATGAACTTCCTGTCGGACGTGTACGTCCCCTGCGAGGAGTGTGGCGGCGACCGCTACAACGACGAGACGCTGGACGTGACCTACAAGGGCGCGACCATCGCGGACGTTCTGGGGATGACCGTCGAGGAGGCCCACGAGTTCTTTTCGGAACACACCGGCATCGAGCGCCGGCTCGGACTACTCGAGGACGTCGGCCTCGGATACATGCGCCTGGGCCAGCCCTCGACGACGCTTTCGGGGGGCGAGGCCCAGCGCGTGAAACTGGCCGAGGAGCTGGGCAAACGGGACTCGGGTGACACCCTGTATCTGCTCGACGAGCCCACGACCGGCCTCCACAAGGCCGACGAGCGCAAGCTGATCGACGTGCTCCACCGCCTCGTCGACCGCGGGAACACCGTGGTCGTCATCGAGCACGAGCTCGACCTCGTGAAGAACGCCGACCGGATCGTCGACCTCGGCCCCGAGGGCGGCGAGGACGGCGGGCGGATCGTCGCCGAGGGCTCGCCCGAGGCGGTGGCCCGAACCGGCGGTTCCTACACCGGCGCGTACCTGCGTGACCTCCTCCCGGCGGTCGATCTGGAGGGACCACGGAGCGATCGGGAGACCGGGGAGTCCGACGGTGATCTCGGGGACCTGCGCCCGGCGGCGGGCGACGACTGACCGACTCCGCAGGTGCCGTTTCGCCCCGCTGGATCCAGATTTCTGCCCCCGGCCGATCCCGGCCGTACCCCCGGCGCCGGAGGGCGGCGACCCAAACGCTGAATAGCCTGTGCCGTCACAGCCATCCTCGAACGGGGTCGAAGATGTCCGGAACCGACACCGCGGCCGGCAAAGATGAGTAACGACGGCCCGCACTGCCCGGAGTGTGGCGAGCCCATCGGCCAGACGGCGACGTACTGCATGCACTGCTCGGCGGACCTGACCGAGGAGCGCGAGGCGGCCGATAGCGACGACGACGGCGCCTGGGACACGGCGACGGCGTCGTTCGGGGGCGCGGAGAGCGGGACCACCGAGACGGGGGACACCACGACCGCGGGTGTTGGAGCCGACGGCGGCGAGGCTGAAGCGACCGCCGGGTCGGTGGAAACACCCTCGTTCGACGAGGCGGCGGGTGGCGGGCAGTTGCTCGATCCCGAGGGGCTCGTCGACAACTCGCTCACGGTGGTCGTCGGCATCGCCGGCGGGGTCGTCATCGGCCTCGTGGGGACGTTCGTCCTGTTGATCATGACCGAGAGCCTGTGGTCGCTCGGGTTCGGTTTCTTCGCGTGGCTGGTCGCGACCGCCCACCTCGTCCGGCGCCGGACCGTCCAGGGGGCGATATCGCGGAGCGCGTACGGGGTCTCGGTGGTCCTGTTGCTGGTTCCGCTGATGGCCCTCAGTCCCCTGTCGGATGGCGGTCTCGAGGAACGCGTCGCCGCCCTCGTCGGACTCCTCCTGGGCGTCGCCTTCCCGGCGGGAATCGCCGCCGGGATCGGCTGGCTGGCGTCACGGTTCGTTCCCGAGGAGGGCGGCGACACCGGTTGAACGACCGCCGGGAACGCTCCCGGACCGCCGCCGACGGAGGCGTCGTGATCCCGCCGACCGAAACGTTGTGACCCCGCCACCCGTAGGGCCGTCCATGACCGTCTACGCGGCCCTCCGGGATCGGCTGCTCGTCGTTCGCGAGGACGAGTCGGACGGATCGATGGAACGGCTCGGGGGCCACGAGCTCGAGTGCGTCGCCGCCCACCCGGGCCGGCCCGACCGCGTCCTCTGTGGAACCTTCGGGGCGGGCCTGCATCGGTCGACGGATGGCGGCGACTCGTGGAAGCGCGTCGGGGCCGGGACGATCGACCCGGGCGAGGACCCCGAGGTGGCCGAGCGCCGGGGCGTCGAGGGGGTATCGGTGATGGCGGTCGCGGTCGACCCGGCCGATCCCGACACGGTCTGGGCCGGGACCGAGCCGAGCGCGCTGTTTCGCTCCACGGACGGGGGCGACTCCTGGGAGCGCGTCGGCGGGCTCGCCGATCGACCCTCCGCGAGCGAGTGGTCGTTTCCGCCGCGGCCCTACACCCACCACGTCCGCTGGATCGAACCGGACCCGACCGACCCCGGGCGCGTGTACGTCGGGATCGAGGCGGGCGCGCTACTCGTGACGCCGGACGGCGGGGAGACCTGGCTCGAACGCCCGCCGGGGTCGCGCAGGGACAACCACGCCATCGCGACCCACCCGGACGCGGAGGGCCGCGTGTACGCCGCAGCGGGGGACGGCTACGCCGAGTCGACCGACGGCGGCCTGTCCTGGACCCACCCGGAGACGGGCCTCGATCACCGCTACGTCTGGAGCGTCGCCGTCGACCCCGGCGACCCCGACGTCGTCCTGGTCTCGGCGGCGCGAAGCGCCCGGTCGGCACACGGCGGCAGGGGGACGGCCGAGTCGTACCTCTACCGGCGGAGGGCGGACGCGGAAGATCGAACGGGGGACGGAGCGGGACGAGCGTGGGAGCGCCTGGAAGCCGGCGTCCCGACCGGCGAGGGCGTCCTCAGGGCGGTGCTGGCCGCCGGGACGGAACCCGGGAAACTGTACGCTCTCAACAACCGCGGGCTCTACCGCTCGAGGGACGGCGGGCGCTCCTGGACCCGGGTGGAGGTCGAGTGGCCGTCCGCGTATGAGGACCAAACCGCACGGGGCCTCGCGGTCGCCTGACCGCCGGCCGGTCCCGCGACCGCCCGGAAATGATGGTTCGTTTTCAGAAACGGATTTCGGAAAGCGAACTAACTGAAATGTATTTCAGATTACAACTAAGTGGGTCCCGCCCGTGGTAGTAGATACGATGATGCGCATGAACCACAGCCGACCCACGCCCGCCGGTTCCGGCGCGCGGCGCGGCTCGGCGGCCGGGAGTATCGCCCTGCTCGTCCTGTTTGCGGCCGTTCTTGTCGCCGCGAGTTACCCTTGGCTGGCCCTGGCCGTCGCCGCCGGGGCCGTCGGAGCCCGGGTCGCCCGTCGAGCCGTCCGCGCGTTTCGGCGCCGGCGCAGCCGGACGGTGCGCACCCGGGAGGCCGCGGCGGGGAGCGACGTCCCGACCCCCTCGCCGGAGTAGCGGCCGGGAACGCACAGCCACACCCATTTAGTGACGGCACGACTGATTCCGCTACATGACGAGCGACGCCGACACGACGGAGACCACTACCCCCTCGCCCGACGACGCGTTCGCGGTGCTGGGCAACGAGACGCGCATGGAGATCCTGCGCGCGCTCGGTGACGCCGAGGACCCGCTTCCCTTCTCTGAGCTCCACGACCGCGTCGGGACGCGCGACTCCGGGCAGTTCAACTACCACCTCGAGCGGCTCACCGGCCACTTCGTCCGGAAGACCAACGACGGGTACGCCCTCCACCGGGCGGGCCGGCGCGTCATCGAGGCGGTGCTCTCGGGGGCGCTGACGGAGGATCCGACGCTCGAACGGACGCGTGCCGGGGAGTCCTGCTGGCGGTGTGGCGCGCCGATCGAGATCACCTGGCGGGCCGGCAGCGTGGAGATGTACTGCACGGAGTGTGCGGGCAGGTACGGCCGGCGCTACGGTGACGACCGCCGGGGCGTCCCCGCGAGGGAGGGGTACCTCGGTCGCCTCCCGCTTCCGCCGGCCGGACTGACGGACCGCCGGCCGGCAGAACTCCTCCGGACCGCGTGGACGTGGGGGAATCTCGAGATGCTGTCGATGGCCAGCGGGATCTGCCCGCGGTGTTCGGCGACGGTCGAGGAGACGATCACGGTGTGTGAAACCCACGACGCCGAGGAGGGACTCTGTGACTCGTGTGGCGGGCGGTACGCCGCCGGGATCAACTTCGGGTGTGCGAACTGCGTGTTCGAGGCCGGCGGGGGATTCGTCATCGCGCTGGTCGCGGAGACCGCCCTGCTGTCCTTTCTCACCGGCCACGACCGCAACCCCATCTCGCCGGAGTCGATCCGGTCGATCAACGAGATTCACGGCGACTACGAGGAGGAGATCGTCTCCGTCGACCCCTTCGAGGCGCGGTTCACCTTCCGGATCGACGGCGACGCGCTGGCGCTGACCGTCGAAGGAACCACCGTGACCGGCGTCGAGCGCGGCGGGGAGTAACCCCCCTGTCCCGAGTCGTTTTCGTGTGAACTGCAATTCGATCGGTTCATGCTATCAGGCTCCTGTACCCGGGTGTTGAAAGAAAGATATATATAGTAAAAGGACTAACTGTGGGTAAGCATAATGTCCCAAAACCAGCTCTCAGCGTCTCCCACGCTGGTCGAATCCTACGAGTACGACGACCGGACCGTGATCGCGGTCGACCTCGGTCCGGGCACCGATCCGGTCGTCGACGTCGTCGACGGAACTGCCATCGTCATCGTCGACGGCGACCAACGCGAGTTCGATCTCCCCCCGGAGGCCGTGCAAGGCGTTAACTCCAACGGCGTCGTTACCTTCGAGGTGGACGAATGAAACTCACCGTCAGACCCCTCAAGCAGAAGGACGCGGGTCGTGGCCTCGCGGCGCTCGATCCCCGGGCTGCCGACGAGCTCGGCGTCGACAGCGGCGACTACATCGTCATCGAGGGTGGCGAGGGCCGCGCCGTCGCGCGCGTCTGGCCCGGTTACCCCGAGGACCAGGGTCAGGGCGTGATCCGCATCGACGGGCGCCTCCGCCAGGAGGCGGGCGTGGGGATCGACGACCGCGTGACCGTCGAGACCGCGGACGTCAACCCCGCCGAACGGATCACGGTCGCGCTCCCCCAGAACCTCCGCATCCAGGGCAACGTCGCCCCGCTGATCCGGGAACGGCTCTCCGGGCGGCCCGTCACCAAGGGCCAGGACGTCCGCGTCGGCTTCAGCATGCTCGGCGGCGGATCGGGCCAGTCCATCCCCATGCGGATCGCCGACACGACCCCCTCCGGGACCGTCGTCGTCACCGAGAACACCGAGATCAAGATCTCGGAGCGCCCCGCAGAGGAGGTCACCGCCGACAGCCCGTCCGGCGGCGGGGAGACCCCCAACGTGACGTACGAGGACATCGGGGGGCTCGATAGGGAACTCGAACAGGTCCGCGAGATGATCGAGCTGCCGATGCGTCACCCCGAACTGTTCGGTCGGCTGGGCATCGAGCCCCCGAAGGGCGTCCTGCTTCACGGCCCGCCCGGCACCGGCAAGACACTCATCGCGAAGGCGGTGGCCAACGAGATCGACGCCTCCTTCCACACGATCTCCGGGCCGGAGATCATGAGCAAGTACTACGGCGAGTCAGAGGAGAAGCTCCGGGAGATCTTCGAGGAGGCCGAGGAGGAGGCGCCGGCGATCGTGTTCATCGACGAACTCGACTCGATCGCGCCCAAGCGCGAGGACGCCGGCGGCGACGTCGAGCGCCGGGTGGTCGCACAGCTGCTTTCCCTGATGGATGGCCTCGAGGAGCGCGGCGAGGTCGTCGTGATCGCCGCCACGAATCGCGTCGACGCGATCGACCCCGCGCTCCGCCGGGGCGGCCGCTTCGACCGCGAAATCGAGATCCGCGTCCCCAACCGGGACGGTCGCCTGGAGATCCTCCAGGTGCACACCCGCGGGATGCCCCTCACCGACGGCGTCGACCTCGACCAGTACGCCGACAACACCCACGGCTTCGTCGGCGCCGACATCGAACAGCTCGCAAAGGAAGCCGCGATGACCGCCCTCCGGCGCGTGCGCCCGCAGCTCGATCTGGATTCCGAAGAGATCCCCGCCGACGCGCTCGAGTCCATCCAGATCACCGAGCAGGACTTCAAGGAGGCCCTGCGGGGCGTCGATCCCTCCGCGCTCCGGGAGATCTTCGCCGAAGTCCCCGACGTGCCCTGGGAGGACGTGGGCGGGCTCGAGGACACGAAAGAGCGCCTCCGGGAGACCATCCAGTGGCCCCTGGAGTACCCCCAGGTGTTCGACACCCTCGACATGGAGGCCGCGAAGGGCGTCCTCCTGTTTGGCCCGCCCGGCACCGGCAAGACCCTGCTCGCCAAGGCCGTGGCCAACGAGGCCGAATCCAACTTCATCTCGATCAAGGGTCCCGAGCTGCTGAACAAGTACGTCGGCGAGTCCGAGAAGGGCGTCCGCGAGGTGTTCGCGAAGGCCCGCGAGAACGCCCCGACCGTGGTGTTCTTCGACGAGATCGACTCGATCGCCGTCGAGCGGGGCACCAACACCGGCGACTCGGGCGTCGGCGAGCGCGTCGTCTCC
>CAYSJP010000104.1:0-7729 GCA_964431395.1 uncultured Halobacteriales archaeon | reverse complement strand
CACGGACCGGAATCGGCCGTCACACCGGGAACGCGTTCGACTACCCGGCGGACATGCTGGTCCGATCGACCGCGTCCGCGAGGGTCCCAACGGCGTCGATGCGACGTCGGAGCGTCTCCTCGTCGGTGAGCAGCCCCTCGTCCCGGTGTTGGACCATCCGCGAGGGACCGCCGGTGCCATCGCTCGCCGCCTGCAGCATTCCCTTGGCGAACGTCCCTGCCATCCCCCCGGCCTCCTCGTCGAATCCGTCGAGCATGTCGCCGATGGCGTTTTCCACCACGTCTCCCACGGCGACCTCGCCCTCGACGTTCGACACCGCCTCCCGCACCTCCCGGGTGAGAACCGCGCGAGCGTGGTCCTCGGGGATCTCTCCACGGACTCCCACGCCGTCGACCGTCCGCGTTTTCGCCGCGTCGATACCGGGATCGTCGGGTACCTCCTCCGCGTCTTCGAAGCCGAAGGAGGCGTGCCAGTCGACGGGTGTATCCAGTTCGGCTTCGACAACCGTGTACGTCTTGCCGGATTCGTTGGGACCGCCGTCGGTGCTGTAGGTGCGCGCCCGGACCGGGCGGCCGTCGACGGTGCCGGTGAGCGTGGGCTTGTCACTGTCCTCCGGGGGACCGCCGGCGAATCGCGTCCCGCCGCCGGCCGTCAGCCCCGCGCTGCCACCCATCTCCTTCCACGCCCTCCTGTCGAGGTACGCCGAGGACAGCAAGCCGATGACCACCACCCCCAGGATGGCACCGACGCCGACGACCGGTTGTCCCGGTAGCTGGTCGGGCGAAACGATCGATTCGATCATGCCGGCGTACGCGAGGCCGATGATGGCCGATGCGCCCAGCACGACCACCGCGAGAAGGAGTTTCGAGCGTCGGATCACGTGTCCTGTCTTCAATCCCAGTGGCTCGATTATAAATATGCTGGCGGCCAAGCGTTCCACATGGAGTTGCTGACCGAGGACGTCGTTCCGGAACCGGCCCGTGGGGTGAAGGAGGAAGCGCGCACGTTCGCCGCGGAGCACATCGCCCCCGAGGCAGCGGCGTACTTCGAGTCCGGGGAGTACCCCTGGGAGATCCTGGAGGCCGGCCAGGAGGCCGGGCTCGTCGCCGGGGACATCCCCGCGGAGTACGGCGGCCGGAGCTTCGACCTCGTGGAGATGCTGGCGCTCGCCGAGGAGTTCTTTCGGGCCGACGCCGGGATCGCCCTCACCCTCCAGCTCGCGAGCTTCGGCGCGGAGATGCTCGTCGACTACGGCACCGAGGAACAGAAGGAGGAGTACCTCCCGCCGCTGGCCGCCGGCGAGACGATCACGGGCCTCGCGGTTTCGGAACCCGACACCGGCAGCGACCTCGCGGGGATGACTACCCGCGCCGAGGCGGACGGCGACGAGTACGTGCTCGACGGCGAGAAGTACTGGATCGGTAACGGCGTCGAGGCCGACTGGGTCACCGTGTACGCCCGCACCGGCGACCACGACGACCGCTACTCAAACCACTCGCTGTTCATCGTCCCGACGGACGCGGCAGGGTACGAGGCCGAGCACGTCCCCGAGAAGATGGGCATGCGCGCCTCGAAGCAGGCCCACGTCACGTTCGACGCCGTGCGGATCCCGGAGGAGAACCTCGTCGGCCCCGAACACATGGGGTTCAGCATGCTCGCGGACTTTTTCAACCACGGCCGGGTCGTCGTGGGCGGGCACGGCCTCGGCCTCGCGGCGGCGGCCTTCGAGGAAGCATGGGACTTCGTCCACGACCGGGAGGGGTTCGGCCGGACGATAAACGAGTTCCAGGCCGTCCAGCACGGCCTCGCGGACATGCGCATGGAGTTCGAGGCCGCCCGGGCGCTGGCCTACCGCGCGGCCAAAAAGGTCCGGGACGGCGAGAATCCGGGACTGTGGGCGGCGATGACGAAGACGAAGACGACGGAGGTCGCGACCGAAAACGCCGAACGCGGCATGCAGTTCCACGGCGGGCGCTCGATCTTCACCGACCGCCGGATCGCTCGCGTGTACCGCGACTGCCGGATCCCGGTCATCTACGAGGGGGCGAACGAGATCCAGCGCAACCTCATCTACCGACAGACCGGGGAGTGATGATGACTGTTGTAGCGTTTTACCGCTCCGACCGCTCGCCGTCGGGCGGTCGATGCGGTAATTGCCTACAACGGTCATTATGAGTTCGCTCCCACCGCGCCCCACCGCCGGCGTGCCGGGAGCAAGAACCCCTCCTGTAGTCGGTGTGTGACACGTTCACGTGGAAATATTCAAGTCCGTCTCACCAGTAGTTAGTATAGGATGTCTAGTAAAACGGGAGGAGGAACTCTGGATCGGCTGTACAGCGAGCGGTTCGGAGAGCCACTGACCTCCGACGAGGTGTACGGGTACTGGCTGTTCGTCTCGAGCGTCATCATCGGTGTGATCGGGATCGGGCTGGCGCTGGTGTCCGGGAGCCCGAACACGACGCGGTTGATGGGGCTTGCGCTTGCTGGACTCGGTCTCTCGGGGATGTTCACGGGGCTGGTGATCGGCCAGTCGTTCCGACGGAGGGCGAAGTATCTGGTGTACCTGGGGGTGGTGCTGACCATCGTTGCGATCGCCTGGTTCGCGGTCGTGTATCCCGACCAGTGGACGTGGAACTTCAACTCAGCCACGTCGACGAGCGTCATCCTCCTGTATCTCGTGGGGTTCGCGATCGTCGCGATGGCGGGCGTGATGGCTCCCGCCGTCGCCGGCCAGGGCCAGGCGCGGCGTGAAGCCGAGCGGGACCTCGAGGAGCGCGAACGCGACCTCGAGGAACGCGGACGCGAGCGGGACGAGGCACAGGAGGAGGCGGAAACGGAGCGCGCTCGCGCGGAGGAGGCGGAGATCGAGGCCGAAGCCGAGCGCGCCCGTGCCGACGAGGCAGAGGCCCACGTCGACCGCCTGTACGACAGCAACGCGACCTTCCAGCTGTACGAGGACAAGGCCCAGGAGTGGCGGTGGCGGCTCGTCCACCAGAATTCGAACATCGTCGCGACCAGCGGCGAGGGGTACGCGAGCGACCGCAACGCCCGCCGGGGGATGCGTAGCGTCAAGCGCAACGGCCTGGGCGCGAACGTGATATGGGACCGGACCGAAACGGAGCCCGAGCCAGAGCCCGAGCCGGTCCGGGAGGAGTCAAAGGCGTCCTTCGAGCTGTACCGCGACGCCGACGACGATCACCGCTGGCGGCTCCGCCACGACAACGGCGAGATCATCGCCACGGTCGCGCGCGGCTTCGCCTCGGAGTCGAACGCCAGGGACAGCATTGAATCCATCCGGACCTACATCGCCCCGGCGGATTACCTGGAGTTCGATCCGGCCGCCTTCGAGGTGTTCGAGGACGCCGCCGGGGAGTACCGCTGGCGGCTCGTCCACCAGAACGGGAACATCATGGGCGATTCCGGCGAAGGGTACGCCACCCGGCCGAACGCACGGCGGGCGGTCGAGGCCGTTGTGGAGACTGCCGGAAAGGCGGAGGTCGGCGCCGAGAGCGGCGCCCGCTTCGAGGTTTACGAGGACAAGGCGGGCGAGCACCGCTGGCGGCTCGTCAGCGGAAACGACGAGATCGTCGCCGACGGCGGCGAGGGCTACAGCAGCCGGTCGGAGGGGAACAACGCGGTCGAACGATTCCAGGAGTACGCCCCGACCGCGGACACCCTCACCGTCGGCGACTCGGCCATCGAGATTTACGAGGACGGGGTCGGCAAATACCGCTGGCGGCTCCGCCACCGCAACGGAACGATCATGAGCACAAGCCGCCAGGGGTACAGCAGCCGGTCGGGCGCCATCGACGGCATAAACAGCGTCAAGCGAAACGCCCCCGAAGCCGAACTCGAGGAACTCGAGGACGCCGACGCCGGGGAATCCGAGGAGTAAGCGAGGGCGGCGGTCGCGGGCGGGTGTCGCCTGTGCCACGTCGCGGTGAAGGTTTTTAGCCCGGCGCGTCAACGGTGGGGCAAGAAAGGCGCCATGGCCGGAGACCACTACAACCACGGCGAGGTCGAGGACTACTGGCAGTACGTCTGGGAGGAAGAGGGCGTCTTCGAGGTCGATCCCGACGCGGAGGACCCGGTGTACGTGCTCGGGATGTTCCCCTACACGTCCGGGGACATCCACATGGGTCACGTCCGCAACTACACCATCACGGACGCCTACGCGCGGTTCGAACGCATGCGAGGCGAGGCAGTGTTGCACCCGATGGGGTGGGACGCGTTCGGCCTCCCGGCGGAGAACGCCGCCCGACGACGCAACACCGACCCCGAATTCTGGACCGATTCGTGCATCGAGCGGATGCGCGAGGAACTCCGGGAGATGGGATTTGGCTACGACTGGGACCGGGAGTTCGCGACCTGCGACCCCGACTACTACCGCTGGACCCAGTGGCTGTTCCGGCGGCTGTACGAGGAGGGCGTCGTCGAGCGAAAGCAGGGGCTGGTGAACTGGTGCCCCGAGGATGGAACCGTCCTCGCGAACGAGCAGGTCGAAAACGGCGCGTGCTGGCAGTGCGGGGCGACCGTGGAGACGCGCGAACTCGAGCAGTGGTTCTTCGCGATCACCGACTACGCCGACGAACTCCTCGCGGGACTCGAGGATCTGGAGGGGTGGCCGGAGGGCGTCCGCGAACAGCAGCGCAACTGGATCGGCCGAAAGGAGGGCCACGTCGTCTCCTTCGAGGTGCCCGGTCACGGCCAGCTCGAGGCGTTCACCACGCGCCTGGACACCCTCCCGGGCGCGACGTTTCTCGCGGTCTCGCCGGAACACGACCTCGCGGAGCGGCTGGCGGCGGCGGACGACCGCGTCGCCGGGTACCTCGATTCGATCGACCCCTCCCGGGTCGAGCGGGACACGAGCGGCGTCGACACCGACGCCGCGGCCGTCCACCCGGTCACCGGCGAGGAACTCCCGGTGTACGTCGCCGACTACGTCCTCGGGGGGGTCGGGACCGGCGCCGTCATGGGCGTCCCCGGACACAACGAGCGCGACCACGCCTTCGCGGTCGACCACGACATCGAGATCAGGCAGGCAATCGAAGCCGGGGAATCGTCGGGCAATCCCGGGGACGACACACCGGTGACCGCGGAGGGAACGCTGGTCGAGGGCGGGGCGTACGAGGGCCTGGAGAGCGAGGCCGCGCGCGAACGCATCGCCGCCGACCTCGACGGCGTCGAGGAGACCGTCGAGTACCGCCTGGAGGACTGGTGTCTCTCCCGGCAGCGCTACTGGGGGACGCCGATCCCGATCGTCCACTGTCCCGACTGTGGCCCCGTCCCGGTCCCGGCGGAGGATCTGCCCGTGGAACTCCCGGCGTTCGACGCCGCACCGGGGAACCCTCTGGAGGAGGCCGAAGAGTGGAAACGCGTCGCCTGTCCCGACTGCGGGGGGGACGCCCGCCGGGAGACCGACACGATGGACACGTTCGTCGACTCGGCGTGGTACTACCTGCGGTACCTCTCGCCGGCCTACGAGGAGGGGCCGTTCGATCCCGAGCGCGCCGGGGACTGGCTCCCGGTCGACCAGTACATCGGCGGCGAGGAACACGCCGTGCTCCACCTGCTGTACATCAGGTTTTTCGCCCGGGCGCTTTCGGACGCCGGACTGTTCTCCCACCGGGAGCCGATCGAGAACCTGCTGACCCAGGGGATGGTCCTCCAGGACGGACGGAAGATGTCGAAAAGCGCCGGCAACGCGGTCACCACCGGCGAGTACGGCGCCGACTCGATCCGGCTGTTCGTCCTGGAGGCCGCACAGCCCGAGAGCGACTTCGACTGGTCGGCCCGGCGGCGCTCCGCGAGCTACGAGTTCGGCAAGCAGGTGTTCGCCTTCGTCGAGGGGCTCGGCGAGATGGAGACGACCGACGACCGGGGACGGGCCGAGGAGTACGTCGACCGCGAGGTCGACGCGACGATCACGGCGGTCACCGGCGCCTACGGGGACCTGCGCTTTTACGACGCGATCCGGGAGATCCGGGCGCTCGTCTCCCTGCTCCGGGAGTACGCCGAGTACACGACGCCCGACCGCGGCGTGATGGAGCGGGCGTTCCGCGCCGTCGTCAGGCTGCTCGCGCCCGTGATGCCCCACCTGTGTGAGGAACTGTGGCTCTCGCTGGGCGACGGGCTCGTCGCGGAGGCCGACTGGCCCGCGCCCGTCGAGCGCGTCCCCGACTACGAGCGCGAGCGCGACCTGGTCGAGACGACGCGGGACGACGTCCGGGACATCCTCGAGACGACCGGCGCCGACGATCCGGATCAGATCACGCTCGCAGTGGCGCCGGCCTGGAAACACCGTGCGCTCCGGGCGGCCCGCGACGCCGAAGGGGACGTCTTCGACGCCGTCATCGACGTCGAGAAAGTCGCGGCACGCGGCGACGCGGCCCGCGAGTACGCGGGCGAACTCGCGGCCACAAGCCGGTCGCTACGCCCGGTGCTCCCGGCGGAGCGCGAGCGGACGGTCCTGAAGCGGGCGTCGTGGCTGCTGGAAAAGGAGTTCGGCGCGGACGTGGTGGTGGTGCGCCCCGGGGATGCGCCGGCGGACCTGCGGGGGAAGGCGGAGCCGGGCCGCCCGGGGATCGAGATCGCGTGACCGGGGCTGCCGTGGCCCACCGTACCGCGCTTGGAGGCCGTCCTCGCCGGCTACGCAGGGTATATGCGGCTCGGGCGGTTACTAATCATTACCATGAACATGATCGTGGACGGCGAGTGGCGCACCGACGCCTACGAAACAACGAACGAGGACGGCGAGTTCGACCGGCAGACGACGTCCTTTCGCGGGGAGATCGGGACCGAGCAGTTCCCCGCCGAACCCGACCGGTACCACCTGTACGTCTCGCGGGCCTGCCCGTGGGCCCACGGGGCGGCGCTGGTGCGGAAGGTGCTCGGCCTCGAGAACGTCATCTCGATGGACATCGTCGATCCCTACCGTGACGAAGACGGCTGGATGTTCACCCCGGAGAAGGACGACTGCACGCCCGACACGGTGAACGGCTTCGACTACCTCCGGGAGGCGTACGTGGCGGCCGACCCCGAGTTCACGGGCCGGGTGACGGTGCCCGTGCTGTGGGATCGGGAGGAGGATACCATCGTCAACAACGAGTCGATCGAGATAATGCGTATGCTCGCGACGGAGTTCCACGCCTACGCCGAGAACGACGTCCGGCTGTACCCTGAGGGTCGTCGCGAGGAGATCGACGCGGTCGTCGAGGAGATCTACGAGCCGATCAACAACGGCGTGTACCGGGCGGGCTTTGCGGACACCCAGGACGCCCACGAGGCGGCCATCGACGACCTCTTTTCGGCGCTCGATCACTGGGAGTCGGTCCTGTCGACCCAGCGGTACCTGCTTGGGGAGGATCTCACGCTCGCGGACCTCAGGCTGTTCCCGACGCTCGTGCGGTTCGATCCCGTCTACCACACCCACTTCAAGTGCAACGTCCGGCGGCTCCGTGACTATCCGAACCTCTGGAACCACACGAAGGAGCTCTACCAGCTCGATGGCGTCGCCGAGACGGTGAACATCGACCACATCAAGGAACACTACTACCGCACCCACGGCGACGTGAACCCCAAGCGGCTCGTCCCGGTCGGCCCGGAGATCGACTACGCCGAGCCCCACGACCGCGACAGGCTGGCCGGCGGGCCGCCGATCGTGCTCGCCTGATAACGACTCGTCTCCATCACCGGCACGAGACGAGAACGATCCGTCTCATAATGACTA
>CAYSJP010000103.1:4744-7732 GCA_964431395.1 uncultured Halobacteriales archaeon | reverse complement strand
TAGCGGTTGTAGTCGAGTTGTGTGACGAGGTCGGTCGCGACGGTCGTCTCGTCGACGACCGCCGCGGCCTGCTCCGTCAACGGCAGTTTCCCGATCGAGAGTGGATCGATATTTTCTCGGTACTCGTCGACTGATTGTCGGTCGCGGCTGTCTTCAGCAGCCGCAACCGGATCTGATCGGTCGTTTGTCACATCGGGGGACGACTCGTCCCCCACCGGTCAGTCCACCGATCCCACATTCCCGTGCACGGATTCTGTCATTCGCAGCGCCACGGGGTCGAATACTCCACGCGAAGCACGACACAATCAAAAGAAGCATCATCGTCGGCCGAAAAACTGTCCAACCAGCCATGAGAATAGCGCTCATCGGGGTCGGTCAGGCGGGCGGGAAGATCGTCGATCGGTTCCTCGAGCACGACGTGCGAAACGACAGGCAGGTCGTCGAGTCCGCCATCGCGATCAACACGGCGCAGTCCGACCTCGTCGGGCTCGAACACGTTCCGGAGCCCAACCGGGTGCTCATTGGCCGATCGCGGGTGAACGGTCACGGGGTCGGAGCCGACAACGAACTCGCGGCGGAGGTCGCTCACGCGAACTCCCAGGAGATCCGTAGTGCGGTCGACGCCGTATCGGTCGCCGAGGTCGACGCGTTCCTGATCGTCGCCGGGCTCGGAGGGGGAACGGGCAGCGGCGCCGGCCCGATCATCGCCCGGGAGATCCAGCAGATCCGGACGGAGCCGGTGTACGGCCTGGGGATCCTTCCGGGCGACGAGGAGGGCGGGATCTACACCATGAACGCCGCCCGTTCCCTGCAGAGTCACGTCGACCAGACGGACAACGTCCTGTTGTTCGACAACGACGCGTGGCGCAACACGGGCGAATCCCTCGAAGCCGGATTCGAACACATCAACGCCGAACTCGTCCGGCGGTTCGGGTTGCTGTTCAGCGCTGGCGAGTACGACCAGGAGAACGGCGTCGCGGAGGGCGTCGTCGACACCTCGGAGATCATCAACACGCTCGGCCGGACGGGCATCTCGACGGTCGGGTACGCGGACTCCCAGGTCGATCCGAACACGACGAATGTCGACTCGACGAACGCGATCAACCAGATCACCAGTCTCGTCCGGCAGGCCGTCCTCGGCCGGCTGACGATGCCCTGTGAAATCAAGGGGATCGAGCGCGCGCTCGTGGTCGTATCCGGCCCCCCCGCGTACCTGAACCGGAGGGGAATCGAGCAGGCGCGGAGCTGGATCGAGGACCAGACCGGGAGCATGGAGGTCAGGGGGGGCGATTATCCCATCGAGGGTGCCGACCGCGTCTCGGTGGCCGTCCTGCTGTCCGGCGTCCGTGATGCTCCCCGACTGGAGTCGATCAAGGAGCGCGGCGTCGAGGCGAAAGAACGGATCGAACGGCGGGAGATGGAGAGCAAGGAGGGCCTCGAGGAGATGCTCGAGGACGACGAACTCGACTCGCTCCTGTGATCGCCGCCACGGACCGTGGCTGGTGCCGGCGCCAATTTTCACATCGGTAGCTCGTGAATCCCGGGAGCCGGCGTTCCGGACTGGCAGGCCCCCGGTCCCGGATCCGGCGGCCATTGGGCCGGCGGAAACGTTCATGATCCAGCGGCCCTTCCCGTTCGTATGGCAGACGTCGCCCCGGAACTCGCCGAGCGCCTCACCGCCGAACCGCTGACCGCCCACCTCGCAACGAGCCGCGACGGAAAGCCCCACGTCGCCCCCCTCTGGTACCTCTACGACGACGGCGTCGTGCGGATCGTCACGGCCGGACGGAAGCTCGCGGACATCCGTAATAACCCCTACGTCTCGCTGTCGGTCGAGAAGAGCGAGCGCGGACTGCCCGAGTGGACGGCGACGCTGCGCGGGACGGCGACGGTCGTCGACGACCGGGAGGCCTTCGATCGGGTCAACGGGCGAATCAACGAGAAGTACAACGTCGGAGGTGACGCCTGGGAGGAGAACACCCTCGTGCGGATCGACGTCGGGTCCGCGAGCTACCGGACGTACTGATCCGCGGCTGCGTCAGAACCGGCCGCGGGGCCGCCGGAATCGCTCCGACACCACCGTCCTGAATCGTGGCGCCGCTCCAACACCGCCGGCGAAACTTTTTTTTTGCCCCTCGGAAGCAGGATCCATGTGCGACGAACCGACGAGGCGTGCTCTCCTTCTCGGAGCGGGAGCAACCATGGCCGCCCTGGCCGGGTGTGCCGGGCTGTTCGAGGACGATGACGGGATCCGGGACACCGACGGCGACGGCGTGATCGACAGTGAGGACTACGCCCCCCGTGACCCCGACGTTCAGGAGAAGTCCGATCTCGTGACGACGGGGACGACACCCACTACGGCCCCCGGGACGACTCCAACGGACACGGAACCGACCGACACGCTGGCACCGACCACCACACGGCCTGCCGACCGCGCCCACACACCCGAGCGGACCGTCCCGTCGAGTAGCGCCACGAGATACACGGAAACGCCGACGCCTGGCCCTGACGGGGAGGTGCCGACGAGGGTCGACCAGCCTCTCTCTGACGACCCCGCACCTCTCCTGTCGTTCGGCGAGGATCCGATACGGGCGACGGCGGGTGTTCCGACCACGGTCACGGGCGAGATCGGCAACCCGTATCTGTTCCCGGTTGAAAACGGGCAGATCACGTTCGAACCCCCGGGCGGGTGGTCGGTGACGCCGGTGTCCGGCGTCAGGTTCGACGTTCTGGACTCCGGGGATACCCAGGCCATCGAGTTCGAACTGACGGCTCGGGACTCCGCCGACGGGGAGTACCTGCTGCTCGCGAACGTCGTTTACGCAACGAGGAGTCACGAGGCCAGCGCCTGGACCGGGGCGACCGTCGTGGTCTGATCGCGCACTCCGCCCGCTGCCGGCGGACTCGACTGCTGTCGCCGAGCGCCCCCACCGCCACCGAAAGACAGTTCCACGCGCCCGGAGAATCCAACACATGCTCTCCCTCGCC
>CAYSJP010000103.1:0-4644 GCA_964431395.1 uncultured Halobacteriales archaeon | reverse complement strand
CCACCGAAAGACAGTTCCACGCGCCCGGAGAATCCAACACATGCTCTCCCTCGCCCTCGCCGGCAAGCCAAACGCCGGCAAATCCACCTTCTACCAGGCCGCGACCATGGCCGACGTCGACGTTGCGAACTACCCCTTCACCACGATCGACGCCAACCGCGGCGTCTCCCACGTCCGCACGGAGTGTCCCTGTCTCGAACTGGACGAACGCTGTGGCAACGACCGCTGTCACGACGGTACGCGCTACGTTCCGGTCGAACTGTACGACGTGGCGGGGCTCGTCCCCGGCGCCCACGAGGGGCGGGGACTGGGCAACCAGTTCCTCGACGAACTGATGGGCGCCGACGCGATCGTGAACGTGATCGACGCCGCGGGCGCCACCGACGAGGAGGGCGAACCCGTCGACGTCGGGGCGTTCGACCCGATGGAGGAGGCGGATTTCGTCGAGTCCGAACTCGACGCCTGGCTCGCTGGCGTCGTTTCGGACAACTGGGAGACCATCGAGCGCCGCTCCCGGTCGCCCGACTTCGACCTGGAGGCGGCCGTGGCCGACGTGATGTCCGGCCTCGGCGCGAGCGAACGGGACGTGACGGCGTGCCTGCGCGAGGTGGAGTACCCCGAGGATCCGATGCAGTGGGACGATTCGGATCGCTCCGCGTTCGCGAGCGTGCTCAGACGGCGCACCAAGCCGATACTGCTGGTCGCGAACAAGGCCGACATCGCGCCCCGGGAGAACATCGAGCGCCTGCGCGGGGTCGACAAGCCGGTCGTCCCCGCGACCGCCGACGGCGAACTCGCCCTCCGGCGGGCCCGGGAGGCTGGCGTCGTCGACTACGATCCCGGGGATCCGGAGTTCGGGATCACCGGCGAGGTGAGCGACGACCAGCGAGCCGGGCTCGAACGGATCCGCGAGGTCATGGCCGAGTTCGGCGGGACGGGCGTGCAGGCGGCGCTGAACGCCACAGCCCTCGATCTGCTCGAGCACCTCGTCGTCTTTCCCGTCGAGAACGAAACCCGCTGGACCGACAAGCGGGGACGGGTCCTTCCGGACGCCCACCTGCTCCCGCAGGGATCGACGCCGAAGGATCTCGCCTACGCCGTCCACTCGGACATCGGCGAGGGGTACCTCCACGCCGTGAACGCCCGGACCGACCGGCGCATCGCCGAGGACTACACTCTCGAGGACGGAGACGTGATCAAGATCGTGAGCGCGGCCAGCTAGCCCGAACGTCTCCAGTGCGGCGCGATCGTCGGGGCGGCCTCCCACCCACGTCTCTGCGACTGCGGGGGCGAGTTCCAGGATCGGGCGACGGTGGCTCATAATGACTGTTGTAGCGTGTTACCGGTCCGACCGCCCGACAGCGGGCGGTCGATACGGTAATTGCCTACAACAGTCATTATCACGCGAGCGGTCGGAACCACACCGCCGCCACGAGCACGGCCAGAAAAACGTAGGATCCCCGCACCAGTAGCATCGTCGCGAGTTCGGGGCCGGCCCGGCGCGTGGCGAGCGCGACGGCCCCGAAGGCGACCGACGCCAGCACCGTACTCGGCGGGAACAACTGCGTCGCGGCGAACCCGGCGACCGCGAGCATTCCGGCGACCATCAGCCCGTAGGCGAACAGGCGCGCCCGCCGGGGGCCGACCGCGACCGCGACGGTGCGCTTCGCGATCGAGCGGTCGTAGTCGTAGTCCTGGGCGTCGTCGATCACCTTTACGCCCGACAGGAGAACGAGAAAGACCAGGGCAAAGGCGACGGCGACCGGGGCGACCGTGCCGGCCCCGACGTAGTACCCGCCGACGATCGCCAGGGCGATCCCGAGGGGGTAGCCCGTGGTTGCAGTCAGGGGATTGGTGTCGAGCTGTGGGGCGTGACCGTAGGCGATGATCCAGGTAGGGAGCGTGAGGAGGGCCGCGAGGGCGTCGACCCGCCACCAGAGGACGGCGATCAGGGTGAAGAAGGCGAGCGTCGACCCCGCCAGCGCCAGCCGGCAGCCCGCCCCGGTGATCGGGTGATCGTCGTCCTCGCCGCGGACGTGAAAGTCGACGTAGCCGTCCTTGAGGTGAGCGGTGTACACGGCTGCGAAGATGGCGGCGACGTGGACGAGCGCCAGCGCGAGCGACACGCTCCCGCCGGCCGCCGCGGTGACGCCGCGCCACGCGAGCACGGCTCCGAACCCCGACGCGGCCAGCGGCGGGAGCATGAACACCGGGTGTACCTGCGAGGCCAGAGCAGCGAGAGCGGCACCTGGACCGGAGCCGTGTCGCGCGATCCGCATGGGTCGGATCAGGAACGCCTCGGAGATAAACCCCGGGGGACCCAGCAGTCGATGCCACGGTCGCCGCCGGCACGGCCTTCGGGATTTCCACTATCGCTACCGTTTTGCCGACGGGTCCCGAGACTCGGGACATGTCGGTGCTCGACAGCGTGCGCCGCGGGGTCGACGGCCTCGTCGCGGGACGCCTCCCCGAACCCGACGGGCTCCCCCGGTACGTCGCCCCCCTCCCGCGCCGGCTGGAGGACTTCGGTCTCCGGCTCGCCGTGCCCATCGCACTCGTCAACCTCGTGGGGACGCTGTTTGGCTTCTGGTACTACGCCGGGCGTCCGGGAGAACTCTCCGTGCAGGCCATCGACGGGCAGTTCGCCCGGGCACCGATCGAGGCGTGGCCGGTCATCCCCGACAGCCCGATGGCGACGCTGTTCATCGCGCTGTCGCTTCTCGCGTGGCGATTCGACGTCGACGCCGACGCCCTACACATGCTCGCCTTTTTCGGCTGCATCAAACTCGGCTTCTGGACGCCGTACGTCCAGCTCGCCCTGAACGGCCCCGAGGGGATCGCGGCCTGGCTGTACGTCTTTCTCGTGGTCAGCCACCTCGCCATGGCCGTCGAGGCGTTTCTGATCCACCGGTACGCGCGGTTCTCCGTTCCGGCGGTCGCGGTCGCGCTTGCCTGGTATGGATTCAACGACGTCGTCGATTACTTCCTCACGGTGCTCGGGGGGCCACACCACACCGTGCTCCGGGCGGAACCACTCATCGGCGAGGTGGTCGATCACGGCGTCCGGGCACACGACCTCGCGGCCGCGTGTGCGGTCGTTCTGACGCTGGTCGCGACGTTCCTCGCGCTCGCGACGCGGGTCGAGAAGCTAAAACGGGCGCCGGAGTCCTGATCGGGCGGGTCAGCGGACCACGATCGCCGCGTCCCCGGTCTCGATCAACTCGCCCTCGCCCGAGAACGTCCGCTCCTCCTCGAGTGCGAACGCCTCGGGAGCGAGTTCGACCCCCGCAACCTGCAGGCGGCCGTCCCGGATCTCGTACTCGCCGCTCGCGATCGCGGCATCGATGTCCCCGACGCGCTCGCCGTACTCCGGCCCGACGATCGAGTAATCGAGATCGACGTCCGCGATCGTCGTCTCGATCTCGGGCGTCTCGTCGTGCACCTGGAGGTCAGCGACGTGCATCGCGCTCGCGATGGCCTCCTCGAAGCCGGCGGCGTTTCCGAACACCTCCACCGCCTCGAGGTCGGCGTTCAGCGGGAGCCCACTGTCGGTCTTGTAGCGCCGCAGCGCCGAGATCACCGCCATCGCGGTCTCGCCGGCCGCGAGATCAGCCGTGTACCCCCGGGGCTCGGGCCAGTCCGCGAGGTGGAGGCTCCCGGCCGTCCCGTCGCCGGTGTCGTCCCCGTCTTCGCTCCCCGCGTACATCGCCTGCCAGACCTCCTCGGTGACGTGGGGAACGAGCGGCGCGAACAGTTCGAGAAACGTCTCGTGGGCCACGGCGAGGGTGTAGGCGGCCGAGTCGTCGCCGCCGTCGCGGACGCGCTGTTTCGCGATCTCGAGGTAGTCGTCACAGAACGTGTGCCAGAAGAAGCTCCGCAGCTCGTCGCGGGCCTTGGCGTACTCGTGGGCCTCGAACCGCTCGGTGAGCGATTCGACGGCGTCGTCGAGCTTCGCGAGCAGCCAGCGGTCGATATCGGCGAGGTCGTCGGGCTTCTCGGGCCGCCTTGTGGGCGTCAGCTGGTCGACCAGCCGGGAGGCGTTCCACAGCTTGCGGATCAGCTTCTCGCCCATCCGGAGCTCGTTTTCCTTGAACGGGAAGTCGTCTCCAACCGAGGAACTCGCGGCCCAGTAGCGGATGGCGTCGATGGGGTACTCGCCCATGACCGCCTCGGGTTCGACCACGTTGCCCCTCGATTTGGACATCTTCTCCCTGTTCTCGTCGAGGACGTGGCCGTTGATGAGGACGGAGTCGAAGGGGACCTCGCCGGTGTGTTCCAGGCACTTCACGACCGTGTGGAACAGCCAGAAGGAGATGATGTCGTGGCCCTGCGGGCGCAGGTCCATCGGGTACAGCTCGGGGTGCTCGAAGGTGAACGCGCCCGCCTCCTCGTCCCAGTCCCAGCCGGCGTTGATCAACGGGGTGAGCGAGGAGGTCGCCCAGGTGTCGAAGACGTCCTCCTCGGGGCGGAACGACCCGTGGCCGCAGTCGGGACAGGCCTCGATCGCCGGGTCGTCCTCGATGGGATCGACCGGGAGGCGCTCGCGGTCGGCGGTGACCTCCTCGCCACAGCCCTCGCAGTACCAGACGGGGAAGGGGATACCCGAGTCGCGCTGGCGGGAGATACACCAGTCCCACTCCAGGC
>CAYSJP010000102.1:0-7744 GCA_964431395.1 uncultured Halobacteriales archaeon | reverse complement strand
GCCGACGGCCGATTTCTGGCCGTCCGGAGCGGTCCCGTAGATCCCGGATACGAAAAACAGCGTCAGGAGGGTTGCGATCCTGATTCGCGTCCGCGCCGGAACCTCGGTGCCGGTCCGCGCGAGATATATCTGCGGCGCGAGGATTCCGACGCCGCCGAAGATGAGGATCACGAGAACGGCGTTTCCATCCCCCACGCCGGCGATCGCTGCGGCGAACAGGAGAACGAACGTCAGAAGCGTCGAGACGAGGAAGACGCGGTTCTCGCGTGAGAGCATGGGTCGAACATCGGTCGATGGTGGAATAACGATTGTGGTCGGCGTAGATCGTGGTCGGCGGGCCGTTCGTCCGCCTGCTACTCCTCTCCATCGAACTCCGCCTGCTACTCTTCTCCCTCGAACACTCCCTCCGCGTCCGCGAGACAGCGCTCCGTCGCCGCCTCGAGATCGAACTCTCGGACGACGTCCCCATCGCGAATCAGCGGCTCCAGGAGGGGCTCTCCG
This sequence comes from uncultured Halobacteriales archaeon, assembly GCA_964431395.1. Taxonomy (GTDB): domain Archaea; phylum Halobacteriota; class Halobacteria; order Halobacteriales; family Hikarchaeaceae; genus CAYSJP01. The sequence continues at coordinate 7,243 of CAYSJP010000102.1, read as the reverse complement.
TCGGGTTCCCCCGGCCGATCGGCCAGCGCAATCTCGTGGCCGCCTTCGGGCGTGCGGTAGGCCTGCTTCACCCCGGAGAGTTTGCCCCGCTTGGCCGCCGGATCGCCCTCGAGTTCGACGATGTCCAGGGCGAAGTCCACCGGATCGGCGTTCGAGACGTACCCCCCGATCCCGAACCCGTCGGCGACGTCGCGCAGTTCCCGGAGTTCCTCGGGGCCCAGCCCGCCGGAGGCGAAGACCTCCACGTGCTCGAACCCCCGGGCGTCGAGCTCCCAGCGCACCTCGCGGACGATGTGCCGGAAATCACCCCGCCGCGAGCCGGTCGTGTCAAGTCTGACCGCGTCGAGCGCGTCCCCGAGCTCCTCGGCGGCTCGGATGCTCTCGTCGGTTTCGTCGGTGTAGGTGTCACACAGCGCGATCCGCGGGACGTCCTCGGGCGCGGCCTCGTGGAAGGCACGCCAGGCGGCCTCCTGGTTCCCGTCGCCGAAACAGATCACCAGCGAGTGGGGCATCGTCCCCCCGGCCTCGCGACCGATGACCTCGCCGGCGGCGACGTTCGAGAAGCCGTCGAGGCCGGCGATCAGCGCGGAGCGCTCGACGACGGGAGCGATCGCGGGGTGAACGTGACGCGTCCCGAAGGAGAGTACGGTCGAGTCGGGTGCCGCGCGACGGGCCCGGAGCGCGTTCGTCGCGACCCCGCTGGCGTGGGAGAGAAAGCCGAGCAGGGCAGTCTCCAGTCGACAGAAATCGAGGTACTCCCCCTCGATCCGGAGCACCGGCCCGCCGTCGAACAGCCGTCCCTCCCGGAGCGCGTCGACGTCGATCGGGCGCCCCGAGAGCAGGGCCGCGGCGTCGTTCAGGCCCGCGATCACCTCGAACCCCCCTGTCGGGAACTGATCGGCAGTCACCTCGGCGACGACGCGGGGGTTCCGGCCCGCGGCCTCGAGCGTCTCGACGGTCCTGTCGAAGTAGGCGTCGGTGACATCCCCCGACGCGATCGTCTCCGCGTCGAGCATGGCGAACTCCATGTGCGGCCCTACCGCCCGGGGAAACAAAAACGGGGCGGCCCAGTTATTCGCCGGCCGGCGCGTGGACGTCACCGAGTTCCTCGACGGTCGGGGCGTTCACGATCGTCACCGTGTCGCCGTCCTGCCGGACGTGGAAGGCGTCGGCGAAGCCGTTGCCCTCGGGGATGCGGAAGACGTTCTCCCTGGCCTCGACGCTCTCGGCGCCGTGATACTCGAGGAGCTGTTCGTAGCCGCCGACGAACTCCGCGGCGTCGTCCTCGGAGTCCCAGTTGATCTCCCAGACGTAGCCCGTCTCGCCCGTCTCCGCGGAGTCTTCAGTGACGTACGGGACGAGCCGGTCGCCGTCCCAGCCCTCGGTGACGGGGAAGTCGTAGTCGTACGGGTCGATCGTCCGGAGATCGGTACTGCCCTCCTGGAAGTTGAAGTGGCCGGTGTAGCCGACGACGACGTTCTGCGGTTCGCCCGCCCGGCTCGACTCGACGAAGGAGGGGTACCACATCATCACCGCCAGGCCGCCCTCGCCGAAGCTGGCGTAGTTGACCGAGCCCTCGCCCATCTCGAGGACCTCCCAGCCGTTCGAGGCGGTGTCCTCGACGGCGGGGTAGTCCGGCTCGTCCTCGCCGTACTTCTCGGGGTGGATCACCTGCTCGGTGCTGGCCGGCGGGGTCTCATAGAGGTCGTTGACCGCCTCCCAGCCTTCCTCCTCGTGGAGCGACTGGACCAGTGCCGGGCCGTCGCTGTAGGGCTGGAGCGTGACCTGGAACAGCCCGACGTTTATATCGATGTCGCCGGCGCCGCCGCCGTTTTCGGGCGGCAGGCAGTCCCAGTCGGCGTCACAGCGCTGTTCGTAGAGGTAGTCCACGTAGTTGCCGTCACCCTCGATTATGCCGTCGGCCGCGTTGTGCTCTTCCTGGGTCGCTCCGGGGTACCACGACTGGTTGTAGGCGTCGAACACCTGTCCCTGGAGCGCGTGAAACAGCTCCTGTGCGAGGGTGATCTCGTCCATCTTCGGCGAGGTGGTGTTCTCCGAGACGATCACGATCTCCTCGCGCGTGGGGCTGTAGAAGCCGGCGACGGACGCCGCCCGGTTCGACTGCTGGGTCTCTATGGCGTCGGTCGACTCGTTGACCGCGAACATCGCCTCCCACTTGGTGTTCTGGTGGAGGCGGTTGCGGGTCGTGGTTTCACTCCCGGTCCGGTTCGACGCGAACTGGTCGCGGGAGATCACGTTCACCGGCACCCGCTGATCGAACTCGAGCTGGCGGATCTCCTCGACGCGGGCCATCGCCCGGGAGACGACGGCGTCGAGTTCCGTCTCGTTGAGTCCGTCGCTCCGGTCGACCGACACCGACTCGTTGTGCCAGTAGCCGTCCTCCCAGCCGAGCCGGTCTTCGGGCGGATCCGGCGGTGGCATCTCCGCGGTCGGTTCGGGAGTCGGCGACGTGTCGGTCGACCCGGGATCGGTCGTCGACGGCGATTCGCCCGTCGTCGGTGATTCAGTCGTGCTCGGTTCGTCGGTGGAATCGGGCCCGGTCAAGCCCAGACACCCGGCCGTTACCAACATGAGAGCGATGACGGCGACTATGAGACCACGACGCATCGGACTTGGCTTATGACTCCGGGGATATATGGTTTCTGACGGGACACGGATTTGACTGCGAGTATCGCTCCGCCCGGACGCTTGGCGCGACGTGTATCACCCCGTTCCCACGGTCGGCGCGACGTGGATCGTACCCTTCCGATCGTCGGCAACACCCACGGGGCGGCACAATCGTTATGTACCGCTCCGTGGTATAGATAGAACCATGTTGGTGCTCTCTACGGGAGGGGTTTCCGTCCAGGCCAAGGACGTCAACGTCGTCGACGACGTCTGCCACTCCGTACAGTGCGGAGGTGGCGAGCCCGAACTGGATGCCGGCGTCGTTGTTCTGACCGTTCTGCTCACGCTCGGGCTGGTCGCGACCCTCCGGTACGTGGCGGAGGCGCGCTCGCTGGTCGACCGTGAACGCGAGCGGACCGCCGAGGAACGGGACGCCTTCCTGAAGTTCGAACGCGAGGTGTCCGGAATCGAGGCCACCAAGTCGGTCCCGACGGGCGAGAGTGCGGTCGCGATGGTGACCGGGTCGACCGACCACCAGCTCGAACAGGTCCAGGACGCGTACCGCGAGACGGTCATGTCGGTTCCCCACTACGAGGACGAGTACGACGAGCCGATCGGGGTGAACATGACCGCCGAACTGGGGGAGGAGGTCGCGGCAGCCGTGTTCGACGGGACCCGATTCACTCCACAACTCAAGCACGGGCTGGTCTCGCAGTCCAACGAGGCGCGGCGCCGCAGGACGGAGTTGCTCGCGACCCTGGACCGGGAGGAACGCCGACTGATAGATGCGAACGAGGAACTGCGTGACGTCGAGGCGGCGCTCGAAGACGAGACGCCGGAGTCGGTCCACGGACTCCCGTTCTCCGAACTGTCGGACCGGTGGGGCCGACTCGGGGGTGTCGAGGACCAGTGTCGGACCATGCTCGAGCAACACGCCGCGACACCCGGCACGGCCCCCGAGGAGTACCCGGAGTTCCGCGAGTACGTGTACCGGTCGCTCCCGACGGAGTATCCGGTGCTCTCGGACGGCACCCGGTTGCTCGACCGGATCACGGAGTGCCGCAGGACCGTGATGCGCGCGCTCACCCGTCGAGCCTGATCTTCTACCCGACCGCGCACCGTCTCCCTGTCCTCGTCCCGTCATCGTCTCGCTCCCCCGTCCTCGGCCCGTTCCGCAGGGCGAAGAGGTAACTCCCTGCTCCCACTCCCAACGCACACCGATGCAACTCGCTCTCGTGTTGCCGCCGGAGGAGGACCGCCGCTGGGACATGGCCAAGCAGGTCGGCGTCACGGACGCCGTCGTCCACACCCTCGAGATCGGTAACGGGCAACCCATCTCCCACGAGTACGACCCCCTGCTCAGGATGCGCAACGCGTTCCGGGACGCCGGGCTCTCGCTGTCGGTCATCGAGGGGTGTGTTCCGGTCACCGACACGACGAGACTCGGCCTGGAGGGCCGCGACGAGGAGATCGAGCGGTTCAAGACGTTCCTGCGGAACTGCGGCGCGCTCGGCATCCCGGTCGTCTCGTACGACTGGATGGCCGGCCTGCGCTGGGCGCGCACCTCCGCCACCGTCCGCGCTCGCGGGCAGTCCCTCGTCACGGAGTACGACGACGAGGAGATGCACAGGGGGCCGCCTCCGGCGGCCGCGCGGAACGTCACCCGGACGGACCTCTGGGCGAACCTCGCGTACTTTCTCGAGGAGGTCGTTCCCGTCGCCGAGGAGGCGGGCGTCAAACTCGGTCTCCATCCCGACGACCCGCCCCGCCCGGAAGTGCGGGGCATGCCCCGGATCATCACCAGCCCCGACGCGTACGACCGGGTGCTCGACGTCTACGACTCCGAATACAACGGTCTCACGTTCTGCCAGGGCAACGTCGCGGCGATGGGCGCCGACGTGCCGGCGACGATCCGCCGGTTCGGCGACCGGATCAACTACGTCCACTTCCGGGACGTCGACGGTGACGCCGACGCGTTCGTCGAGACCTGGCACGACGCCGGGCCGACGGACATGGCATCCGCCATGGCGGCGTACGACGACGTCGGATACGACGGACCGGCCCGCCCCGACCACGTCCCGACGATGGTCGGCGAGGACAACTCCAATCCCGGGTACCACTTCCAGGCGCGGCTGTTCGCGATCGGGTACATGCGAGGACTACGGGATCGGACCGACTCCCCGGCGTGAAGCCGCGGTGCCCTGGACTGTGACGCGGTGCCGGTGTCGCCCTGGTCGGTGAGGCGGTGCCGGTACTCCTAAACGGCGAGGGTCGGCACGATCGGTGCCGGCCGATCACTCCGCGTCGCCCGGACCGCGCACCGCCGCCTCGGCGCGGCGCATGACCTCCCGAACCGAACGCCCCGTCTCCTCGGCCACCGCGAGCGCGTCGTCGAACTCCGCGCTGACGTCGTACACCTCCCCGCCGGCGCTCGCGATCTTGACGGCTACCTCGAACGCGGTCTCGCCTACCTCGATCGGTGCCGTCTCGGTCGTCCGGTCGGCCACCCAGCGGTGGCGCACGCCGGCCGTCCGGACCCCCAGGGTCCCCGTCTCCTCGGCGAGCCGGCGCGCGACGCGCCTCTCGTTTTCCGGCTTCGCCACGACCGTCACGAGGTGTCCCGGCCGCGATTTCTTCATCGTCGTCGGGACGATCGAGACGTCCAGCGCACCGGCCGCCGCGAGGGTCTGCTGGAGGCCGCCCAGGGCTTCCGGCGTCGCGTCGTCGAGGTTCGTCTCGAGCACTGCGATCTCCTCGCGGCGCAGGCCGCCCTCTCCCTCGCCGACGGTCGCGCGCAGGACGTTCGGGTGCTCGGGGAAGCCGTAGCCGCCGGCACCGTAGCCCGAGGCCTCGACGTGGAGCGTGGGCAGCGAACCGACTCCCTCCGCGCAGTGGGCGAGGATCGCCGCGCCGGTCGGCGTGAGGAGTTCGGCCTCGACCGGCCCTCCCCGGAGCGACCAGTCGGCGTGCTCGGCGATCTCGACGACCGCCGGCGCGGGGACGGGATAGGTGCCGTGGCTCATCGACACCTCCCCGCCGCCGGTCGCGAGCGGGGTCGTCACGACCCGGTCCGGGTCGAGGTCGTCGAGCAGGAGCGCCGCGCCGGCGACGTCGGCGATCGCGTCGTCCGCGCCGACCTCGTGGAAACGGGTAGCGTCGAGGTCGGTGCCGTGCACCGCGGCCTCGGCCTCGCCGAGGATCTCGAAGATGGCCTTCGCGTCCGACTCGACCCCCTCCGGGAGACCCATGTCCTCGACGATCCCGACCACCTCCCCGTACGAGCGGTGGGGACCGCGACCCTCGGCGTGGTCGGGCGGATGGCCGTGGGCCTGACCGTGTTCGTGGTCGTGTCCGTGGCCGTGTTCGTGGCCGTGTTCGTGGCCGTGTTCCTGCTCGTCGGTGGTTTCGTCGTCCTCGTCGTGGCCGTCGTCGACGACCACGTCCACGCGCGTCGCCGCGATCCCGTTCTCTTCGGCCTCGCCGATCCGGTAGGCGACGTCGAGGGCGCTCTCGACGGGGTCGAGGACGCCGGGATCGGCGCCGGCCGCGAGCAGGGCGGCGAGGATCATGTCGCCGCTGGCGCCCATCCGGCCGTCGAAGGCGAGCGTTCGCATACCCGATAGCCGAGCGCGAACCGCGAAAAATCCCCCGATCGGGGGGCGCGAACACTCGAAACCCCGCGTGCCGACGGACCGGTGTGTCACACAGTGGCATAAACCCATCGGTGGCGGGTACCGATGCCGGGGAACAAAAGGCATATCTCCGCCCCGGACGGAACGGAAATCAACCACTCACTCGACCATGAACGAAGTTCAACTGGAGGTCTCGAAGGCCTACCCGAACGATTCGGGGCGCGGGATCGCCCGCCTCGACCCCGACACGCTGTTGCACCTGAAGCTGAGCCCGGGCGACATCATCGAAATCGAGGGGGGCGAGCGCACCGCCGCCAAGGTGTGGCGCGCCGACCGGCAGGACTGGAACACCGATACGGTCCGAATCGACGGGTTCACCCGCCAGAACGCCGACGTCGGAATCGGCGAGCGCGTCGAGATCCGGAAGGCGGAGGCCGAGAAGGCCGACGAGCTGGTGCTGGCGCCCCCCGAGGACGCCTCGGTGCAGTTCGGGTCCGACGCCGCAGGCATGGTGAAACGCCAGATCCTCAAGCGCCCGGTCGTCGAGAACGACATCGTCCCCGTGATGTCCTCGACGAACCATCCGTTCATGCGCTCGCCCGGCCAGGCAATCCCCCTCATCGCCGTCGACACCGACCCGGCTGGGGTCGTCCTCGTCACCGAGGACACCGAGGTCACCCTCCGGGAGGAACCCATCTCCGGGTTCGAAAAGACCGGCGGGGGTATCACCTACGAGGACATCGGCGGCCTCAAAAACGAGATCCAGCGCGTCCGGGAGATGGTCGAACTCCCGATGAAACACCCCCAGATCTTCAAGAAACTGGGCATCGAGCCCCCCCAGGGGGTCCTGTTGCACGGGCCGCCGGGCACCGGCAAGACGCTCCTCGCGAAGGCCGTCGCCAACGAGACCTCCGCGAGTTTCTTCTCTATCGCCGGCCCGGAGATCATCTCGAAGTACTACGGCGAGTCCGAACAGCAACTCC
>CAYSJP010000101.1:0-7762 GCA_964431395.1 uncultured Halobacteriales archaeon | reverse complement strand
TACCGCATCGACCGCCCGACTGCGGGCGGTCGGAGCTATAAAACGCTACACGAGTCATTATGAGGATCGGGCTCCGGTGACTCCGGATCAGGCAGCGTCGACCCGCACGTCGTCGAACCGGCCCTCGTAGGCGGCCTGGCCCGGGTGCGTCGCCTCCCTCCCCGAGAGGATCACGCGGTCGAACTTCTTTATGCTGTTCTCGACGCCGAGGTGAGCGAACTCCAGCGCACATCGGGACTGGTGGCCGAGGCCGCGTCGGCGCTCGATCGCCCGTGGTTGGCCGGAGCGTAGCGCGTCACACAGCGCATCCGCGGTGGGGTCGAGGTCGGGGAACGCCGTCCGGACCTCCCCCACGGTGGCTTCGAGGTGGGCGTAGGAGGAGGCGAACGCGGGTATCCCGAGTTCCGCCTGGAGCCTCCGGGCACGGCGGTTGTGGTGGGGCCAGTGTTTCGGGTTGTACGTCTCCATGGCGTGGATCCGATCGCGGTATGCCCGGAGGTCCGCCGCCGAGAAGCTCACCGTGGCGAACGTCGGGTGGGGAGCCAGGATCGCGGCGCCCTGCCGGGCGAGTTCCTCGATCGCTCCCTCCAGGCTGATGAAGTCGGGAATCGGCTCCGAGGGGTCGATCCCGAGGACGTGCTTCCGGTTGCGCCACGATCCCGTGAACACCTCCCTCGCGGGGATCACGGTCAGTTCGTCGGTGGAGAACCGCGCGGCCCGCTCGCGGATCTCCGGCAGCCGGCGGAAGTGTGGCGCGTACACGATCGCGTCGAGGCCGCGCGTCCTCGCACGTTCGACGACACGCTCGGAGAGCACCTTCACGTGGAGGTCCACTCGCGTCGGCGTCCCCGTCACGACCCTGCATATCGCTGGCGGCGAGATATGGGTTGCGTTCCCAAAGGGCGGACCGGCCCCCGAGCGCCGCCGCGAGGCGCGGGAAAGGGTTTTTGAAAGGTGGTTGCGTAGTTCGCGCAACGATGGAGGCCTGGACGTGTGCGATCGAGGGCTGTGGCGAACAGTTCGACTCCGCCGACGGCCTGATCGAGCACCAGGCCGGGGACCACGACTCCTCGACGTGCAAGGTGTGTGGCGAGTCGGTCCCGGCGGGTTTTCTGGCGATCCGACACGCCTTCGACGCCCACACGCGCGCCGACTACCTCCGGGCGTACGACGCGAATTCGGACGACATCCGGGCACGCGAACGTGTCACCGACCGGGTCGAGGCGGAGGTCGACATGCCCGCGCTCCTGGAGTCGCTCGGGATCGAGGAGGAGTCCCCCGGCGCCGACGACGAGGAATCCGCCGGCGCCGACGATTGATCACGGCGGCCGCCCCACCGGGTCGATTATAGGGATGTTCGAAAGTAATTACAGTATCGACCGCAGTACGTCGTGCGGTTGATCTCGTAAACGCTTTCGAACATCCCTATAGAAGGGGTTTTTCGCGCGGATCACCGTGGGACACGTATGGTCCTCCCGCTAGAGATGGGGTGGCGCCACCTCCTGTTCGAGAACTGGCCGGTCGACCCGGGCGTGGTGGACGCGCACCTCCCCGAGGGGTTGGAACCAGACGTGCACGACGGATCGGCGTGGCTCTCGGTCGTTCCGTTCACGAACGTCGCCGTCAGGCCCAGGGGCGTTCCCGACGCCCTCGGGGTCCGGTTGCCCGAACTCAACCTCCGGACCTACGTCACGCGCGACGGCGTCCCCGGCGTCTACTTCTTCAGCCTCGACGCACAGGGGATCACGGGCGTGCTCGGCGCCCGCGTCCTCCAGCACCTGCCGTACTACTACGCGCGGATCTCGCTCGAGGTGGCCGACGGGCAGGTGCGGTTCAGCAGCCGCCGTCGCCACCCGGGCGCACGACCGGCCCGGTACGAGGGGTCCTACCGGCCGTCGGGGGAGTCGTTCGGCGCCCCCGGGGATCCGCTCGCCGAGTTTCTCGTCGAGCGGTACCGCTTTTACACGCAGGCAGGGGACGGCTCGATGCGGTACACCGACGTCGACCACGACGCCTGGACGCTGTATCCGGCCGACGCCGACGTCGGGACGAACACGCTGCTTTCGGCGAACGGGTTCGCGCGCCCGGACGCCGAGCCGGTGTACTACTACAGTCCCGGCCTCGACGTGGTCGCGTCGCGGAGCAAGCGAGCCTGATGATGACTCGTGTAGCCGATTACCGCTCCGACCGCCCGCGTCGGGCGGTCGATACGGCAACTGCCTACACGAGTCATTATGAAAGCCGCGGTCCGCCGGCGCAGTGTCGGTTATCGCTCGTCGGAGTCAAGCACCCGGATCTGGTCGCCACGGACCGTGACCGGGATCGGCACCGTCGCCTCGTACAGCTCGACCGTGACCTGGTCCTTGCCCTCGTCGATGCGCTGGACCTGCGCCTTCTCGCCCTTGAACGGCCCGGCGATGAGTTCGACGATGTCGCCCTCGGCGATCCCCTCGACGTCGGGCTTCGGCGAGAGGAAGTGTTCGACCTCGGAGATGCCCGACTCCCCGGGGACGATCCCGCGGGAATGGGGGATCTCCTCGAGGGCGCGCTCGATCGGGCCGTCGTCGTCGGCCTCGACCATGACGTAGCTCGTCAGGGAACTGGGCGCGAGCACCGCGTGGATCTTCGGCTCCTCGCGGTTCGCGATCATGTCCGCGACGGTCTGTTCCTGGCTGGCGGTCGTCTTGACTGCGTACATACTCATCGGTGGTCACCCCGGAAGGAAGCTCATCAGCGCGAATATCAGGAACCCGAGTAGCCCCACGAGCAGGATGCCGGCACCCGCGATCTTCGACACCTGGGAGAACTCGTTCCAGGACGGCGTGCTGGCGAGTTTCAGCACCCGGACGTAGGACGCGAGATCGTACGGGACTTCCATACATCTGATTACACAGCGGTGCTTTTCTATCTTCCGACAGACGTGTCTCCCGGCCAACCGTACCGTTCTCGTAACGACTAGTGTAGGCAATTACCGTATCGACTGCCCGACCCGGGCGGTCGGAACGGTAAAACGCTACACGAGTCATTATCAGTCCGCCTTCTCCTCGATGAACTCGTGGGCGTCCCGGAAGACCTCGCGGGGGCCGTCCTGGGTGATCGTGTTTATCGCCTGCTCGTAGTCCCGCCACTGATGATCGGAGTGTTCCTTCGAGAGTTCCGCGCTCGTCTCGAAGGACTTCGCGACGAACAGGTGGACCGTCTTGTGAATGGTGTCGCCGTTGGCCTGGAACACGTAGTCGTAGTCCCTGCGGAACCCATCCAGCAGCCGGAAGTCGGAGATGCCGGCCTCCTCCTCGACCTCGCGGATCGCCGTCTGCTGTAACTCCTCGTCGCCCTCGACCCCGCCTTTCGGGAACTCCCAGTCGCCGGGGCGACTCTTGAGCAGGAGATACTCGCGCTCGTCGCGGGTATCCCGGAAGAGTATCGCTCCGGCGCTCGTAGCTTCTATCATTGCACGTATGTTCTCGATGGAGTGTTAAGAGAATGTCGCCCTGAAACGGCCGGGGAACCGGCGGAAAGCCGTCCAGTACCGACGATCGGACGGACCGCCGGCGGTGAAGCCGCGGCCGCCGCCCCCGAAGAGACAGGTTTAGGCCGGTCGCCCACGTGTGCTCGTCGTAGATGCCCTTCGTCACGACCCTGACTCTCCAGAGCGGCGATCTGACTGTCCTCGACGCCGTCGTCGAGGAGGTCCGTGAGACGGCGCGGCGCAAGGGCGTCGAACTGAACGGTCCCCACACCGACCCGCCGTCGGAGCGTTCGGTTCCCCTCTACTGGAGACCCGACGCCGACGCGCCGTTCGACTCCTGGCAGTACTCCGTCTACGAGCGGACGATCCGGATCGTCGGCCGCGAGGACATCGCCCGGGAGATCGCGGGGATGGAACGCCCCGACAGCGTCCGGACGGAGGTCGGCGTCGAGCAGGTCCGCTCCATGGGGAGTGGCTGACCGGACCGCCACCTGGCGGAACGTGGCGTCCGTCCGATGATATATGTGCGCCCCGTTCTTCCGGAGTCGTATGAGCACGCCTGCACACCACGGGGACCACCTCGTCGCGCTCCGCCGGGACCTCCACCGCCACCCGGAGCCGGCTTGGCGGGAGTTCTACACGACCGCGCGGATCGTCGCGGAGACCGAGCGCATCGGCGTCGACGAACTGTACGTCGGACCGGAGGTCCTCGCCGGCGAGCGCCACGGCGTCCCCGACGAGGCGACGCTCGCGGAGTGGCGCCAGCGCGCCCTCGACGCCGGCGCGGACCCCGAGGTGGTCTCACGGCTGGAGGATGGGAAGACCGGTGCCGTCGCGGTTCTGGACCGCGGCGACGGCCCCGTGGTCGGCCTCCGCGTGGACATCGACGGCCTGCCGCGCGCGGAGTCGGACGACCCCGACCACGAACCCGCCGCGGAGGGCTTTCGCTCGGAGAACGAGGGTGCCATGCACGCCTGCGGCCACGACGCTCACGCCACCATCGGGATCGGCGTTCTGGAGGCGATCGCCGACAGCGACTTCGCGGGGACGCTGAAGCTGTTCTTCCAGCCGGCCGAGGAGATGGTCGCCGGCGGGGGACCGATGTCCCGGAGCGGCCACCTCGACGACGTCTCGCACCTGCTCGCGATGCACGTCGGCCTCGATCACCCCACCGGCGAGGTCGTCGCCGGCATCGACGGCTTCCTCGCGGTCGAGCACTTCCACGCCGAGTTCGAGGGCGAGGGCGCCCACGCCGGCGCGAAGCCAAACGTTGGCCGGAACGCGGTGCAGGCCGCGGCGACGGCGATCCAAAATCTCTACGCCATCCCCCGCCACGAGGACGGCGCGACCCGGATCAACGCCGGCGTCGTCGCCGGCGGAACCGCGACGAACATCATCCCCGAGGAGGCCCGAATCGAGGGCGAGATACGCGGCGAGACGACGGAACTCCGCGAGTACACCCGCGAGCACGCCCACCGGATCCTCGACTCGGCCGCGGAGATGCACGACTGCTCGGTGACGATCGGCGAGAGCGCCGACGCCCCGAGTGGCGCGAGCGACCCGGAGCTCGCCGGCGTCGTCGCGGACGTGGCGAGTAACGTCGATGGCGTCGACTCCATCATGGACAGCGACGACCTCGGGGGCAGCGAGGACGCGACCTACCTCATGCGCCGGGTACAGGAACGGGGCGGGGAGGCCGCCTACGTCGGCATCGGAACCGAGCACCCCGGCGGCCACCACTCCGCCACCTTCGACGTCGACGAGGAGTCCCTCCGGATCGGCGTCGAGACCCTCTCGGGGGCGATCCTGCGGATCGGGGAGGAGAGCGTGGGCCGGTAACACGCTACACGAGCCGTTATCAGTACTTCGGATCGGCGCCGGTGACCTCGTACACGTCCTCCATGATCTCGTCGCGCTGGGACCGCCAGGTCTCGAACGCGCCGGGCGAACTCGGGTAGTCGTCGTAGTGATCGATCAGCCGGTCGGCTTCCTGTTTCGTCTCGTAGAAGGTGTAGATCGTGTCCCAGTACCCCAGGCTCTTGATCGCGGTCTTGAGCTTGAGCCACAGGCCGACGTCGGTGCTCCCGGAGTACAGCGCCTCCGCGAGTTTCTGGCCCGGCAGGGCCGCGAGCAGGCCCATCAGGTCGTCGACGTCCACCGCCGTCGAGAGGACGTTGTACACGTCGAGCCCGGCGTAGCGGGCGCCGAAGTGGTCCATCACGCGCTCGTTGTACGGCCACAGGGTTTCCTCGCTCGGATCGTCACTCTCGACTGCCTCGATGGCCTGCTCGGCAGCGTACGTGCCGGCGTAGGCCGCGCCCGCGATCCCGCCGCCGGTGGTGGGATTGACGTGGCCCGCGGCGTCGCCGACGGCCATGAACCCCGGCGCGACGGCCGAGTCGTAGGGCCTCCGGGTGGGCAGGGCGGCGCCGAGCTTGTCGTCGACCGTCGCCCCCTCGAACTCCGGGCGGTCCTCGATGTCCCGCTTGAGGTCGTCGACCAGCTTCATCGGTTCCTCGGTCATCTGGAAGCCGAGTCCGACGTTGATCTCGCGTTCCGTGCGCGGGAAGTACCAGAGGTAGCCCGCGGCGCGCTCGGTCGGCTTGAAGACGAGCGCGTCGTCCCACGGAACCGACTCCTCGACGTGGACGATCTCGCGGTATGCCGAGCAGAACTGGTTGTAGGAGACGTTCGTGTCGAACGTCGCACCGCCCAGATCCGCCTTGTCCTGGAGGATCGAGAGCGCCCCCGCGCCGTCGATCGTCACCGGGGCACGGTACTCCGTCGGCTCGCCCTCCCGGACCGCTTTCACGCCCTGAACGCGCCCGTTCTGGAGGACGTCCTGGACGACCGTGTCGTAGTGGAACGCCGCGCCCGCGTCCTCGGCGCCCGCGATGAGCTGGCGGCCGTACTCCAGGCGATCGATGACGGCGAGTTCGCCGGGGACGGGAATCTCCAGCACCTCGTCCTCCTGTGGGATCTCGAAGCGCCCGTGGTCGACGCCGGTGTTGGTGAACGCGGGTTCGAGCCTGGATTTGGGGATCACCTCCGGGAACTTGTCGGCGCCCTTCAACGCGTCGCCGCAGGCGATGTGGCCGGCCTCCTCCTCGGTCTTGCGCTCGAGGACGACCACGTCGAGTCCGGCTTCCGCCGCCGTCGCGGCCGCGTAACAGCCGGAGGTCCCCGCACCGACGACGACGACGTCGTGTTCCTGGGTCATGACTGTCACTGGTGGGGGCAGCGAGAAAACTCTTTAGGGTCGGTCCGGGGGCGGATCGCCGGTTCCGAGGTCAGTTCCGGAGTGCCGCGGGCAGCGTGATCCCCGGGGAGCCGAGGTCGATCCGGTCGCCGATCCGGATCGGATCGACCCGCCGCGGGTACTCGTGAGTGCGGGCGTGCTCGAAGATCACCTTCCGGTCGCCGTCGACGCCGTTCCACATGTCGTAGTGGGTCGGCAGCAATCGGTCGATCCGGAGGTCGTTCGCCGCCTCGATCACCTGGTCGCCGTGCATGTACCAGGAGACCCGATCGGGGGCGCCACCCTCCGGATCCGCGATGTTGCCCCGCGTGCCGAAAGCGAGGATCCCGACGTCGACGTCGAACTCCCGGCCGATCGCCTCGAACTCCGGGGCGGGCTTGCTGTCGCCGCCGTGGAACACGGTGCCGGCGTCGTGCTCGAAGACGTACGACACCGGCTCGATCGAGTCGGGATCGTGTGATCCGCGGACGTGGACGGTCAGATCGCCCACCTCGAAGGCGTCGCCGGGCTCGATGCGGTTCCGCCTCGCCTCCGGTGCTTGGAGCGGGCCGTCGTAGTCCGGGTCGTCGAAGGAGGCCCCCGGCGCGTACAGGTCAGCTCCCAAGTCCTCGACGAGCGGGCCATAGGAGGGCGGGTGCATGTGGTCGATGTGCTCGTGGGTGGCGAGGACGGCGTCACACTCCGTCGCGTCGGCGGGATCCATCGGCACCGGGATCATCCGGACGATCCCCGGCGCGTTCCCGTCGCCGAAGTACGGATCGACGTAGATCGTCGCCTCCGGCGAGCGGATGACGAAGCCGTTACAGCCGAGAAACCACAGCGAGACGCCCTCCGGATCCGCCGCCTCGATCTCCGATCGGACGAGCCAGTCGCCCCACGTTGAGTGGACCATACCGGGGGGATCCGCCCGCTCTGACAAAAACGTGCGGGTCGGCGCCCGCCGTGCCGGCGTCCGGCAATGAAACCCCGACCGATCCGATCATAATGACTAGTGTAGGCAATTACCGTATCGACCGCCCGACGCGGGCGGTCGG
>CAYSJP010000100.1:0-7777 GCA_964431395.1 uncultured Halobacteriales archaeon | reverse complement strand
CCTCCATCCGTTTCGAGAGGCGGCCGGCGTTGGAGAACTCGTCCTCGCTCATCGCCGTCGCCAGCGCGTTCCCGAGGACGAACACCGCGTGTTTGTGCTCGCTTTTCGACTTGTGGACGTGCGAGGGGCGCACGTCGAGCATCTCGTACTCCTCGAAGATTCCCGGGTCGACGTCCTCGCGCTCCTTGAAGTACTCCTTGATCGTGATGAGCTGTTCGTGGAGTTCCAGAAGTTCGTCCTTGTGCATGGTTCCAGTAGGGTGATGAAACGGTTAAGCGTTTCCCGAGAGCCGATCACGAGAGAACGAGCCGGCGGGGAGGAACGCGGCCGGCGGCTGCAGACCGCGAGCGCGGCTACGGGGCAGACCGCCGGCGGCCGCAGGGCGGGCGGGGGTCAGAAGACGTACTCGTCCTCGTGACCCATCATGTCGTCCTCGAACTCGGTGTCGGTGTCCATCTCCGACTGCGGGCCGGCCGTCTTGTAGGCCTTGATGCCCGTCGCGAGGAGCTCTTCGACCGCTTCGTTCCGGTCCACGAACTCGCCGTCGTCGACGAGCTGTGCGATCCGCATATCGAGGTGTTCGGGAACGTTGATGTCGACGTCAACCATTGGGGCAACCCGGGGTTCGTGCAGGGGGTTCTTAAGCCTGACGGGGGTCGTAACCGCGACCGCGAGGGGGTAATAATAATGTTCTTCCGATTCGGGATGGGCGTATGGAAAAGAACGATCCGACCCCGACTGAGGACGATCAGACCCGGGACGGCCAGGGCGATTCGGGGAGCCGGGTCGTCAGCGATCGACGACGGTTCCTCCGGGGCGTCGGTGCGACCGGAATCGCGGCCGTCGTCGCCGGGTGTCTCGGCGGTGACGGCGGCGACGTGACCGACGACACGGACGACGGGCCCGGGGAGAGCCCGTCCGCGTCACCGACCTTCGAGGTGGACGACGTGGATCCCGAGACGGCGACGATCGACGAGGGGGGTTCGCTCACGGTCACCACGACCATCTCGAACACCGGCGGGGACGCGGGGAGCCAGGAGATCGAACTCGTGATCGACGCCGACCCCGTCGACGGCGAACAGCTCTCCCTGGATCCGGGCGAATCCGGAACGGTCTCGTTTTCCGCGGTCGATCTCTCGGAGTTCGACCCGGGCCAGTACGACTACGTGATCCTGACCGAGGACGACAGCCGGGAGGGGACGCTCACGATCGAGGCGTCCTCCGACGTCCGGTTCCGGCGACACGAACTCGCCGAGGACGGGCTGGGCAACGCCCAGACCGACACGCCGCCGTTCTGTCCCCGGCTAAAAACCCACGACGGCCGCCAGTACTACGCGTACTGGACCCACGACGGGGAGATGGTGGTCGCCTCGCGGAGCCTTCCGGACGGCGAGTGGATCCAGAACCGCACCGACGTCGACATCGGGAACCGCGACGGCCACTGGACGCCGGCGCTGGGGATCGGCCCCGACGGACACGTCTTCATCTGTTACAACACGCGGGGGAGTCAGCCCACCTGGCGTCGCAGCGAGACCCCGGCCGACGTCACCGCGTTCGGTCCCGAGCAAAACGGGATGACGGGTCAGAACGAGGACGGCGCGAACTACCCCGAGTTCACGCGACTCGACGACGGCACCCTGCTCTTTGGCTACCGCCAGGGAAGCAGCGGGAACGGCGACTGGATGTTGAACCGATGGAACGACGACGCCGAGGCGTGGGAACCCCTCCAGCACCCGCTCATCCAGGGCGCGTTCGAGGGGGACACATACAACGCGTACCCGTGGAATCTCGTCCAGTCCGACGACGGCGTCCTCCATTACTTCTTCTGCTGGCGGGGCACCGGTGGCGTCCAGACGAACCAGCAGCTGTCCTACGCGCGGAGCCCCGACGGCGGCGAAACCTGGATCAAGAGCGGCGGCAATCGGGCTTACGTCGGACCGATAACCAAGGGTGCCGTCGAGGTGGTCGATCCGATCGAGCCGAACAGTAACCTGATCAACCAGGGGTGGGCGAGCTTCCATCCCGGGACGAACGAGCCCCACGTCGCGTACTACCGCGACGACGCGGCGGGCAACACCCAGATTTTCCACGCGCACCGCTCCGACGGCGACTGGGCGATCGAGGCCGCAACCGACCGGGAAACCAACATCGATCTCGGTGGCCCCGGCGTCGTCGCCTCGCCGATCGGCCGGATGGGGATCGTCGTGGGTGACGAGGGCGACGTCCACATACTGACCCGGGACTTCCAGCGCGGGAGCTGGCCCCTCCTCGTGGAGAAGCTGGACGGCGAGTGGCAGACGTCGGTGCTGTACAAGCGCAACGTGACCTGGAGTGACTTCCAGATCGACCCGGAGCGCTGGCGCCGGGATCGCGTTCTCAGTTTCGTCGATCACCAACAGACCATCGGCGACGTGCCCTGGAGCGCCGACGCGCTGGTCGGCATCTCCGACGTGGATCCGGCCCACCTCGACCGCGCCGAACGGACGGTGGATTCCTGGGAGACGGACGGCAAACTGGCGACGTACGCCACCGCGACACCGATCGAGGCCGACCTCGCGACGACGAGCACGTCGTTCGAGGACACCTCGGCCGCGCTCGCGTTCACCGAGACGACCGTTCCGGCGTCGCCGATGTACGCGAGAGCCACCGCCGGCGCGGGGACGACTGCGGACGCCGAGATCCGGGTCAAGATCCAGGGCGGACACGGGACGACGCTCGGCGATCCGGCGGCGGGGGACGGGGCCGAGGAAGCCACCACCGGGTGGACGCAGGTCCCGCAGGCGTTCCGGGCCGGATTCGCGAACGTTCAGATCCGGTCGGGCGGTGGCGACGCGGTGACCGTGGCCGACGCCACGCTGGAGCTGGGGTACGAGGACCCGACCGCGTCCGGGCAGTCAGTGGTTCCGCGGGGTTCGGACGAGGCGGCATCGAAGCCGGTCGTCCACATGGCCGCCGTGGACGCGACCGGCCTCCGGGGGGAGGCACCCCTCAGCAACCGGACGAGCGAGTTTCTCGATTCGCCGACGACCCTCGACATCGAGGAGGCGGCGACGGAGACGCCGCTGTTCGGGCGCGTGACGGCGCGCATGGAACCGGCCGGCTCGGGCTCCGCGAGCATCCGCCTCAGGCACTCCGGGAACGGCGAGGAATCGACGACCGACCCGGTGACGTCGGAGGGGCTCGGCGTCCGCACGACGGGGTGGGAGCACATCCCCTCCTCGTTCGATGGTGGCACGGTCACGCTCCAGACGGCGAGCGCACGGGTCACGGCCGCCACGCTCGAACTGGCCGTCCGGAACGACGTGTAGCGGAGACACGGCCGCGAGCAGTCTCCCCGGCCGGGCACGGTGGGCGCTGGCTGACGACGCCGGTCGGTCCGATCGGAGGGGCACCCTGATGATGACTCGTGTAGCGTGTTACCGCTCCGACCGCCCGCAGTCGGGCGGTCGATACGGTATACTGTCGGAGGGAAGCAGTGATACGTTCCGCCAGGGACCGTCCCCGGCGGAGATTATCAAACGTTCCGTCCGACAGTATAATTGCCCACGAGTCATCATGAACGCGTGACCGAGGCGGTTGCGTAGCGCGGCATTCACCTCGAAGCGTCGGTCGCTTCACCCACGGTAATCGTGAATCCGACGGCACGGAGCCTGTCGACGAGGGGCTCGCCGATCCCGGACGCGGGCGTCAGCACGCCACCATCCAGCGGTGAATCGGTCTCCTCGCGGACCAGACACATCGCGGACTCGCCGAGCATGCGTGCAGTCGCGCCGTACCCCGGGTCCCGGTCCGCGCCGAACACGGCCTCCACGCTGAAGGGGCCGTCCGTGGCCGTCCCGCGCCCGAGCACCCGCATCCTGAAGTGACCGTTCTCCATCTGCTCTTCCGTCGGCCCCTCCCCGGGATCCGGAAACACGAACCGGCGGATCGCCGAGCGAACGGGGTCGACGGACATGAGCGCCGTGAACAGTCCGATCCCCCCGGCGATCAGGGTCGCACCGGCCGCTCCGCCGATCCCGGTTCCGGTCGGAACGACCTCCGTACAGCGGAACTCCCGGCCCCAGGGGTACCCGAGGAGGGCGTTACTGCGCCGGATCACGCGTTCGTTTATGGGCGCCATGGGGGACGGGGCCGTCCAGGCCGACCGCAACCGGTCGTTTCGTGGCCAGCGCTGCTCGCCCGGGTCGACGCCGTCCCGGTCACCCGGCGGTGCCAGCGAGTACGGGTTGTCGAGCGTCTGCCGGGTAACCGGGTCGTTCGACGCGGCCTCGAACAGTTCGCCGAAACTCGCCATCGTGCCGCCGCTCACCCCCCCGCTGGCCGCTTCGGGGTAAATCCGAACCGTCTCGCAGGGGGCGTCGAACGCCTCGGTCGCGAACGACTGGACGAGCAGGGTACCGACGTCCGCGGGCACGGAGTCGAATCCACAGCTGTGCACGATACGGGTGCCGGCGTCGGCCGCCTCGTCGTGGTACCGGTCGACCATCTCCCGGACCCAGTTCACCTCCCCCGTCAGGTCGCAGTACTCGGTTCCGGCCCCGACACACGCCTCGACCATCGGCGTCCCGTACTTCGTGTACGGGCCGACCGTCGTACAGACGACGCGTGTACTGTGGGCGATGTCCCGGAGGCTCTCCGGGTCCGTCGCGTCGCCGATCAGTACCGGGATGTCCGCCCACTCGTCGCTCCGTCGAACGAGGTCGGCTTCGAGCGAATCGAGACGGTCCGCGTTCCGGCCGGCGAGAGCCAACGAGAGGGTGTCCGGCGCGTAGCGCTCCGTGAGGTACTCGGACACGAGACGTCCCGCGACGCCGGTCGCGCCCCACACGACGAGGTCGTACGGCCGATCGGTGTCCGCCATGTGTCCTGACGGTCGTGTCGCGATGGCTAATACTGCCCGTTGTGCGTTCGTGGCTCGGTTCGCCAGCCCGAAGTGTCGGATCGTACTACGGATGGAACTGACGAACGCCGACAGCGCCCGCGCAGGTCAGCGCTCGAGGCCCTCGCGGCCCTCGACGACGAACCCGTTCGCGATCGTGAGGGTGACGATCAGTTCGCTGGTGTCCTCGGGGACGTCGAACTGGTACGTCCAGAAGGAGTTGGCGTCCGCGAACCGCCACTCGTTGCCCTCCTCGGCATCGACCGCGACGGTCCAGCGCTGTGAGCCGCTGTCCTCGACGATGTACTGGAGCTCGTCCTCCGTGTCGGCCTCGACGTCGTACACCACCTCGCCGTCGGCTTCGACGACCGTCCGTTCGAGGAGCGCGCCCCAGCCGTCGCTGGTCCAGTAGTCGGAGAACTTGAGCTGGAAGTCCACCGCGTCGGCCCAGTCCGAGAGGTCCAGCTCGACCTCGACTTCCTCGCCGGGTAGCTCCCCGGGCGCGTCCTGGTCTGCCGTCAGGTCGTCGTAGTACTCGGGTGCGATCGCGAGTTCCTGCCACTCAGTGCCGATGTAGGGGTCCACGAACACCGCCTGGGTCGTCTCCAGGTCCGCGGAATCCGCCCCGTCACACGCCTCGTAGCTGACACTGGCGGTGAGGTCGAACTCCTCGCCGGCCACGGCGGGGATCGACACCTCCCACTCGACCTCCTGTGAGGACTGCGATTCCAGCGTCTCGAAGCTGTTGCCCGTCGCGCCGGCGATCTCCCACTCATCGCTGGGCGCCTCCAGGGTGACCTCCCCGCTCGAGATGTCGAACAGGTACGGGTTCGTGATCACGCCCGAGATCGTCGTCGCGTTCGGCGAGATGTTCAGCGTCCCGTCGGAGACGCCGTTGAACGAGACCAGCGGCGCCGGATCCCCCGGCAGCGAACACGTGTCCGTCGGCGTCGCCGTGTCGGTGGGTGTCGCCGTGTCCGTCGGCGTCGCCGTGTCACCCATGGTGTCCGTCGGCGTGTCGTCCATGTCGCCGTCGGTGTCCGTCGGCGTGTCCGTGGCGCCGTCGCCGTCACCACCACAGCCAGCGAGGCCGGTGATCCCGACCGCACCCAGCGCTTTCAGAAACCGCCGTCTGTTGCTCCGATGTTCGGTTTCTCCGTCTTTATTACCCGCCATGCGCTCCGATAGGACGGTTCCGCATTTAGATGTATTGATGACTCACGACACTCCGCAGTCCCGTGTTCTCACCCCGGTTCGGACGTTCGCCAGTCCCGGGCGCACGGACGGTTGTCGGCAGAATCGACGGGGCGCTCCCCACCCATCAGTCGGTGCCGACGGAGGGTCGCGTGGTCCGGGCGGACCCCGTGCTCGGTTACGTTTCTTTCTCCGGGGGGTATCCCGTTTCTCACGTGGCCACCACGCCGCCGGAGGCGTGCGTCGATTAACGCTTTTATTGGGTGCGCCAAAACGTCCCCCATGATCGGATCAGGTACGTGTCGCGATGTCCGGTGGAGGCATGGATGGTAGATCTCGTCCTCTCGACGGTTCGACTCCTGGGCGCGCTCCTCCTCGTGGGACTGAACGGATTTTTCGTCGCCTCGGAGTTCGCGTTCGTCCGGGTCCGCTCGACGTCGGTCGAGCAACTCGTCGAGGAGGGAAAGACGGGTTCGGGGGCGCTCCAGGGGGTCATGGCGAACCTCGACGACTACCTCGCGGTCACGCAACTCGGGATCACCATCGCCTCGCTGGGGCTGGGGTGGATCGGCGAGCCGGCGGTGGCGGCACTCATCGAACCAGTTCTGGAGCCGTTCCTCTCGGGGGATCTCATCCATCTCGTCGCTTTCGCGCTCGGGTTCGGCGTCATCACCTTCCTCCACGTCGTGTTCGGCGAGCTCGCGCCGAAGACGGTCGCCATCGCCGAGGCCGAGCGGCTCTCCCTGTTCGTCGCGCCGCCGATGAGGGCGTTCTACTACGTGTTTTACCCCGGACTCGTCGTGTTCAACGGGACGGCAAACGCCTTCACGAGCCTGCTCGGCGTGCCGCCGGCCTCCGAGACCGAGGAGACCCTCGAGGAACGCGAGATCCGGCGGGTGCTGGCGCGTTCGAGCGAGGCGGGCAACGTCGACACGGCCGAGGTGGAGATGATCGAGCGCGTCTTCGACCTGAACGACAGGCTCGTCCGCGAGGTCATGGTCCCGCGGCCGGACGTGGTGAGCGTTCCGGCCGACGCCTCGCTGTCCGACGTCCGGTCGATCGTCCTCGAGGCCGGACACACCCGCTACCCCGTCGTCGCGGCCGACGACACGGAACAGGTAGAGGGGTTCGTCGACGTCAAGGACGTGCTGCGCGCGGGGGAAACGGAGGGGAGTGACGCCGCCACGGCGGCCGACATCGCACGCGAGGTGATCGTGGTTCCCGAGACGACGACGGTCGACGACCTCCTGTTGCGGTTCCGCGAGGAGCGCCAGCAGGTCGCCATCGTGATCGACGAGTGGGGCGGCTTCGAGGGGATCGCGACGGTCGAGGACGTCGTCGAGGCGGTCGTCGGCGACCTCCGCGACGAGTTCGACGTCGACGAGCGCGAACCCTCGATCAACCGACGCGACGACGGGGCCCACGACGTGGACGGATCCGTCCCGCTGTCGGCAGTCAACGACGCGCTCGAGGCCGGGTTCGAGAGCGACGAGTTCGACACGATCGGCGGACTGGTGCTGGATCGGCTCGGCCGGATGCCCGAATCCGGCGACGGGGTCGAGGCCGCCGGGTTCGCAATCGAGGTCACGGGCGTGGAGGGGACCCGGATCTCATCGGTGCGGATCCGGGAGGGAAACGCCGGGGATCGGGCTAGCGAGTCCTGATAATGACTCGTGTAGCGTGTTCCCGCTCCGACCGCCCGGG
>CAYSJP010000099.1:0-7794 GCA_964431395.1 uncultured Halobacteriales archaeon | reverse complement strand
TTATCACGCCGTCGCAGAGGCCGCTCGAAGCCGTTCGATGACGTCCGCGCGGGAGACGTTGCGTTTGGTCTCGGCATCCAGGCGACCGATGACGAGGTCGACCATGTCGAGTCGCTGTAACATGCCGAGCGCCTCCTGACGCTCGATACCGAGATCCCGTTTGACCTCGAGAACCGTGTTCGATCGTTTCACCGTCTCGATGAGCATCTCGACCGTGACGTCGTCGGGGAGGCCGGTACCGTCCGTGAGGACGACGTGCTCCGTGTCCCCGTCGGCAGCCGTTTCCTGGTTACCGTTCCCCATTCCGCCTGGGGGTGATTCCTCGTCCGTCGAGGCGTCGGCATCGGCGTCCGTGTCCTCCGCACCGCCCGTCTCGGGTCCGTCGGCGGTGTCATACGAGTCCGGCTGGTGAATACCGTGGTCGATCATGTACCGCCGAACGGTCTCCGCGGTTACGTCCATGCCGATCGCGTCGGTCATCTCCGCGAAGGTCTCACACGAGGTGTACACCTCCTCGAGGAGTTCCGGATCCCTGAACGGCGGAACCTCTCTCGTGTGTGCCGTGTCGCCCGGTTCGTCGGATCCACCCGGGGTGGACGAAACCCCCCCGGTAGTCGACTCCTCCTCATCGACCGCGAGGGCCGCGGAGAGGGTCGCGCTCACGCAGCCGTCCGCGTCGATGGTCGCGTCGATCATGCCGACGTCGATCTGGTGATCGGTAGCCGGGAGGACCGGCGTCGGTGACTCGAGGACGAATCGTGTCTCTCCGGCCGCGTTCACCGTCGCTTCCCCGAGTGATAACCCCGCCTCCCCCGCCCCGGATGAACCCATCGGCAACTCTACCTCGACTTCCGCGGTTAGCGGATCTCCCGAGTTCGAGTCGGTGCTACCAGTGAGTTCGACGCTGGTTACGTGCCCCGAGTTCTCGCACTCGTCGAGGAACTCACCCAGTTTCCGGAGCGCTTCGCCTACGGACATGCTAACCTTTGACGATACGTAGAGGAGAAACGGTATGAGCCTTCGTGATGAATAATGGTTGTATTTAAATAGACCCCCGGTATTCGATGACGGCGAACCGGAGCGCCGGCATCAAATCCGAACGGCAGTCGAACTCGCTGGCTCCCTTACACCCGGACACGAATAGGCTAACACGCAGATTGAGTATTTCCGGTCAGCACGACGTCTCCCTGCCGATCAAGCACCGATCACGT
The DNA here is from genome assembly GCA_964431395.1 of uncultured Halobacteriales archaeon. GTDB lineage: Archaea > Halobacteriota > Halobacteria > Halobacteriales > Hikarchaeaceae > CAYSJP01. The sequence continues at coordinate 6,583 of CAYSJP010000099.1, read as the reverse complement.
AGATTGGTCCGTGTCCGGGTGTACTGGAACCACCGATCTACGGGGAGATCACACGTCCGCGTCCCGACGACTGGACCGACTCGGCGGACTGGGTGACCCGTCCGCACTGCCACGCCGCGGTGGACACGTTCGGCGAGGCGTCCAGCGGCCGGGCGGAAACTGAAACTGATTAGAGTGCGTGCGGACAACGGGGAATCATCCGACACCGGAGATAACCGATGGCACCGGACCTGGCAGTCGTCGCGACCGCCGTCGTGCTCCCCTTCGTCGCCGCAGTCCTCTCGCCGCTCCTGTGTCGCGTCCTCGGCGAACGGACGGGCTACGCGGGCGCGCTCGTCGCGGCGGCGAGTTTCGGCCTCCTGGCGAGCCAGGCCGACAGCCACGGCACCGTCGGGGCATCCTGGATCCCGACGCTCGACGTGAGCCTCCAGTTCACCGTCGACGGCTGGGGGCTCCTCTTTGCCCTCCTCGCCAGCGGCATCGGCGTCCTGATCTTCACCTACTCGGCGCGGTACATGCACGACGAGGACGGCCTGGCCCGGTACTACGCGGCGCTGCTCGCGTTCATGGGCTCGATCCTGGGGGTCGCGCTCGCCTCCGATCTCGTCTTCGTCTTCCTGTTCTGGGAGCTGACCAGCCTCGCGTCGTTCGTGCTCATCGGCCACCACACCGACGACGCCGAGTCGCGCTACTCGGCGCGGATGGCCATGGTCGTCACCGTCGGCGGCGGCCTCTGTCTGCTCGCCGGCCTGCTCGTGCTCTCGGTGGCCGCGCGGGGTGCCCTCGGCGGCGCCACCTTCGACCTGACGGCGATGCTCGCGAACGACGAGGCGATGCGCGCCTCTCTGAGGGAGTCGGGGCTGTTCGTGCCGGCACTCCTCCTGATCGGCACCGCCGCGGCCGCCAAATCCGCGCAGGTGCCGCTGCACTTCTGGCTGCCCGACGCCATGGTCGCGCCGACGCCCGTCTCGGCCTTTCTCCACTCCGCGACGATGGTCAAGGTGGGCGTCTACTTTCTCGGCCGCCTGCGGCCCCTGCTGATGAGCGAGGAGTGGGTGTTGCTCGTCGCGACGCTGGGGCTCCTGACGATGATCGTCGGGGCGCTGCTGGCGGTGGCCGCGACCGACACCAAGGAGTTGCTCGCCTACTCGACGGCGAGCCACCTCGGGTTGATGGTGGCGGGGTTCGGCCTCGACGTCGTCTACGGCGGCGAGGCGGGCACCTTCCACCTGCTCAACCACGCCCTGTTCAAGGCGCCGCTGTTCCTGGTGGCGGGGATCCTCGTTCACGAGGCCGGCACCCGCGATCTCGACCACCTCGGTGGACTGTGGCGGGACCTCCCGATCACGGCCGCAATCACCGGGATCGCCGCGCTGAGCATGGCCGGAATCCCGCCGTTCAACGGCTTTTACTCGAAGGAACTGCTGTTCGAGGCGACCTACGAGGTGGCCCACGACGCCGGCGGCCTCGCCTGGCTGTATCCCGTCGTGGCGACGGTCGCGAGCATCCTCACCGTCGTCTACTCGCTGAAGTTCCTCGGCGTGTTCCTCGGCGAGCGCCGGGCGCCGATGGAGAACGTCCACCGTCCGCCGGTCGCGCTGGTCGCCCCCCCTGCCGTGCTGGCCGCCGCGGCGGCCCTCGTCAGCGTCGCGCCACAGCTGGCGGTCGACGCCATCGTCCAGGGCGGCGTCGAGGCCACCGCCACCGGCGAGGCCCACCTCGAGGTCGGCCTGCCGACCCACGTCACGCCGCCGGTCGTGATGTCGGCCATCGCGATCCTGGGCGGGTTCCTCGCGTACCCGTTCACGGGGCGCCTCGCGGCGGGCATCGACCGCGGGGTTCACGCCCCGGTCCCCGTGCGACCCCGCGGGTGGTACGACCGGGTCGTCTCGACGACGACGACGGCGAGTGCCCGTTTTGGCCCGTTCGTCCACGACGGCCTCCTGCGGACGTACGTGACGTGGGTGGCGGCAGCCGGGAGCCTGCTCGCGCTCGCGGGCTTCGCCGCGACCGGAGTGACGCCCGCCATCGACGGGGTCGCCGTACCGCTGGCGGTTGCCGTCGTGCTGGTGATCGCCGTCATCGCCGGCGTGGTGGTGACGACCGCCCCCTCCCACGTCGCCGGCGTCCTCACGCTGTCGATTCTGGGGTTCATGCTCGCCATCTTCTTCATCCTCGCGAGCGCGCCGGACCTGGCGCTCACCCAGCTGGTCGTCGAGACGCTCGTGCTCCTGATCTTCCTGCTCGTCCTCCAGCGACTCCCCTCGTTTTACTCGGACGTCCGACCGTTCGTGATCGCGCGTGACGCGGCCGTGTCGATCCTCGTCGGCGCGATGGCGTTCGTGTCCGTCCTCCTGACGGCGCCCGGCCCCGGCGCCGACCCGACGAGCGTCGCCGCCTACTACACGGAGCAGGCGGTCCCGGGCGGTGGCGGCACGAACGTCGTCAACGTCATTCTCGTGGACTTCCGGGCGTTCGACACCCTGGGGGAGTTGCTGGTCGTCACCGTCGCCGCACTCGCCATCCTCGTGCTCGTGACGATGCGGACCCGCGGGGAGGAACCCGTGACCGAGGTCGATGCCGAGCCGGACGTGGCAACCGGGGGAGAGGCGGACACGGCAGCCGATGGGGGTGACCCGCCGTGACGACGACGATCATGCGGACGACGGCCCGGGTGGTCGTCCCCATCGTGCTGGTCCTCTCGATCTCGCTGTTCCTGCAGGGCCACAACCTGCCCGGCGGCGGATTCATCGGCGGCGTTCTCACCACGACGGCGTTCGTACTCGTCTACGTCGCCTACGACCTCGACTACCTGGAGTCGGAGGTGCTCGACAGGGAGGTCGACCGCGGCACCGGCATCTTCGAGAACCGCACCGTCACCACCTACCGCCGCACGTTCCTCCTGGGGCTGGTGGTCGTCCTCGGCAGCGGCGTCGCCGGCATCCTCCTCGGCGACCCGTTTTTGACACAGACGTACGTCCACCTCGAGAACGTCCCGATCTACCACGAGATCGAACTCGCGAGCGCGCTCGTGTTCGATCTGGGGGTGTTCCTCGTCGTCGTCGGCGGCCTCCTGACGATCGTCTCGGTGGTGAGCGCCGAATGAGCGTCGTCCTCGCGGCCACGGTCGGCGGGCTGTTCGCCGTCGGCACCTTCCTCCTGTTGCGGCGTGACCTGGTGCGGGTCGTCTGGGGCGTCGTCGTCGTCTCCCAGGCCACGTTCGTCTACCTGATCGCGATGGGCGGGGTCGACGAGGGGTCCCGCGACCTCGTGCCCGTCCTCGACACCCACGGCGGCGGGGTCCCCGAGGTCGCCGACCCGGTGGTCCAGGCGCTCGTCCTGACCGCGATCGTCATCAGCTTCGGGACGACCGCGCTGGCGCTCGTCCTGTCGTATCGCGCCTACGAGGAAAACGAGACCATGGACGTCTCGGAGTGGGTAGAATGAGTTGGCTCGTCGTCGCGCCGCTGCTGGTCGCGATCGGAACCGCCGCGCTCACGCTCGCCCTCGGCCGCTACCCCCGGGTGCAGCGCGCGGCGAGCGTAGTCGGCGCCGTCAGCTACGCCGCCGTCGTCGCCGCGGCCGTCTGGAGGATCGTTCTCGCGCCGGGCGCCGCCGGCGCGGCGGCCTACCAGGTGGGCGGCTGGCCCGCCCCCTTCGGCATCACGCTCGTCCTCGACGGCCTGTCGGCGTTCATGCTGACGATCGGCGCGGGCGTCGGTCTCGCGTCGCTGCTGTTCTCGGTCCGGTACGTCACCCCCGAGAACCAGCGCGTGTACTACCACCCGCTCTTTCACCTGCTCGTGGTGGGCGTGACGGGCGCCTTTCTCACGGGCGACCTGTTCAACCTGTTCGTCTGGTTCGAACTCATGCTGATCGTCAGTTACGTGTTCGTCGCCTTCTACGGCACCGGCTACGCCACCGCGGCGTCGTTTCGGTATCTGGTCGTGAACGTCCTCGGGAGCGCGCTCATGCTCGTGGCGGTCGGCGGCCTGTACGCCACGACGGGCACGCTCAACATGGCCGACATGGCCCGTCGGCTGGCCGACCCCGCCGCCTACGGCGTCGACCCCGCGCCCGTCGTCGGCCTGTCGGCCCTGTTGCTCGCGGTGTTCGCCCTGAAGGCCGGACTCGTCCCCTTCCAGTTCTGGGTGCCCGCCGCCTACACCGCCGCCCCGCCGCCCGTCACCGCGATGCTCGCCGGCGTCACGAAGAAGGTCGGGATGTACGCGATCCTCCGGCTGTACTTCACGGTCCTTGCCGCCGCGCCCGTCTCCATCGACGTCCCCGGGATCACCGGCGGGTCGCCACTCGCCGTTCTCGCGCCCGCCCTGGCGGTGATGGGGGTGGCGAGCATCGTCGTCGGCGGGTTCGGCGCCGTCGGTCAGGACCACCTCGAGGGCACGTTCGCGTACTCGAGCATCGGGCAGGTCGGGTTCATCGCCCTCGCCATCGCCGTCGCCGCGGCGGCCGATACGGGGACGCTCCGCGGGGTTGCTATCGCCGCCGCGCTGGTGTTCGCGCTCCACCACGCCCTCGCGAAGGGACTGCTCTTTCTCGCGACGGCGGCCATCGAGGACGCAACCGGGACGGACACCCTGGGGGACCTCGGCGGGATCGCCGGGCGCTCGCCGGTGTTCGCGGGCACCGTCTTCGTCGGCCTCCTCTCGCTGATCGGTCTCCCGCCTTTGAGTGGCTTTTTCGGGAAACTCCTCACCTTCGACACGGCAGTCCGGGGGCTGGCGGCCGGCCCCGGCGTGCTGTCGGCGATCGCGCTGGCCGCGTTGCTTCTGGGCGCCGTGCTCACGATCCTGTATGGGACGCGTGTCTGGGTCGGCGGCTTCTGGGGGCCCGAGACGTCGGCCGTCGAGGCCGCCACCGTCGAGTCGGGGCAGCTCGCGGTCCTCGTCGCGCTCGCGGCTGCCGTCGTCCTCGTCGGCGTGGGGTTCGACCCGGTCTACCGGTTCGCCGAGACGGCCGCGAGCGCCGCGGTCGACACCGAGGCCTACGTCGACCTCGTGGCCCTGGACGGAGGTGAGGGGGCGTGACCCGCAGCTGGCCGGTCGCCGGCGTCCTCTTCGGTGTCCTGTGGGTGTTCGTCCGCGGCCCGCCGCTCGCACCCGACCCCCTCGCCGGATCGCTCCTGGTCGGCCTCGCGGTCGGGTTCCCCGTGGCCTACCTGTTCCGGCGCCTGTACACGGACGTCGTCGACCTCCCGCGGTCGCTCCGCGGGCTCCCGTACGCGGTCCTGTACGTGCTGACGTTCGCCCGGGTGGCGGTCGTCTCCAGCCTCGACGTCGCGTACCGCGTGCTCGCGCCCTCAAGACCGATCGAACCCGAGGTGATCCTCATCCCGTTGCGGGTTGGGACGGACCTCGGCGTGACCACCATCGCCAACAGCATCACCATGACCCCCGGCTCGCTCACGCTCGATTACGACCCCGAGGAGAACGCCCTGTACGTCCACGTCATCGACGGGCGGGATCCGGACGACATCGTCGAACCGATCCGCGGCTGGGAGGACTACGCGCTCGCCATCTTCGACGAGGAACTCTCCCCGGGGGCTCCCGCCCCGGACTTCGCCGTCTACCCGCCCGACCGGACCCATCCCGTTCTCGAAGGGGCGGCGCCCGAACCCGAGGACGAGACCGAAGAGGAGGACGAGTCGCCGACCGAGCCGGAGACCGAACCGCGGGCGGAAGCAAGGCCCGGAGGTGACGACGATGGCCGCTGAGGCGACGCTCCTGTTAGTCGTGGACGCCGCGATCGTCCTCCTGGCGGTGCTGAGCCTGCTGTGTGGCTACCGCGCGGTCCGGGGGCCGACGGTTCCCGATCGCGTGGTCGCACTGGACGCCATCGCGACGAACGTCGTCGCCATCGCCGTCCTGTTCGCGATCAGGACCAACCGGGGGCTCTTCGTGACCGTGAGTCTCGTCCTCGCGATCATCGCGTTCCTCTCGACGGTCGCGGTTGCCAAGTTCGTCACCGAGGGCGACATCATCGTCACACGGGGGTAACCACAGCATGTCTCATGGAGACACGATCCGACGGGACGGTGCCGGGGGTGACCGCTGATGGCCGAACTCGAAGCGGTGCGGATCTGGATCGTCGTCGGCCTGATCGTCGTCGGGTCGTTTTTCCTCACCGTCGGGACGATCGGCCTGCTTCGACTGCCGAACGTGTACAACCGGATGCACGCGACGAGCAAGCCGGCGACCATCGGCACGGTCGCAGTCTTTCTCGCCGGGTTCGCGTACTTCGGTCCCGGGGGTGCCGGCCTCCCGTCGCTCATCGGCATCGTCTTTCTGTTCCTGACGGTTCCGACCGGCGCACACATGATCTCGCGAGCGGCACAGCGGACCGGCGTCCCGTTTTTGGGATCCGTGACGTGGCCCGGCAAGTCCGATGACGAGTAGGGCTCTCCGGGACGGAACGCCCGGATTCCGGCACGGTGACGTGCACGACGACTCCGGCACGATCAGTATCATAATGACTAGTGTAGGCAATTACCGTATCGACCGCCCGACGGCGGGCGGTCGGAGCGGTAAAACGCTACACTAGTCATTATCAGTCCTCGTATCGG
>CAYSJP010000098.1:0-7854 GCA_964431395.1 uncultured Halobacteriales archaeon | reverse complement strand
AGGACGCGTTCCGCACCGGAACGGGTGTTCGTGAACACGAGCGTGTTCTCGTGGTCCCCGATCAGCTCGTGGATCCGGTCGTAGAACCGGCGCTGGATGGCGTCGCGTCGCGTCCGGATGAGGTCGTCGGTCGGGCACTCGACCCGGACGTCGAACTCGCGAACGAACCGGGTGTCGACGATCTCGTAGTCACGGGGGGCGCCGCCGGGCGCCTCGCGGCCGACGAGAAACTCCGCCATCGTCGACAGGGGTTCGACGGTCGCCGAGCAGCCGATCCGGACGGGGGAGCCCTCCGCCAGTGCCTCGAGGCGCTCGAGCGACACGGAGAGGTGCGTTCCGCGCTTTGACTCCGCCAGCGCGTGGATCTCGTCGACGATCACGTACTCGACGGTTCGGAGCTTCTCGCGGAACTTCGGGGCGTTGAGGAGAATCGCGAGCGTCTCGGGGGTGGTGTTGAGAACGTGTGGCGTCTCCTCGAGCATCTTCTGGCGCTCGGCGGAACTGGTGTCGCCGTGGCGAATGGCGTGTCTGATCTCGATGTCCTCGGTCGTGGCGTCCCCGCGGCGTGCCGCGAGCTTCTCGGAGATGCCCTCGAGCGGGCGCTCGAGGTTCCGGTGGATGTCGTTCGCGAGCGACTTCAGCGGGGAGACGTACAGACAGTACACCGTGTTGTCGAGGCCGTCCCCGGGGTCGACCTCGCGCTGGTACAGCTCGTTGATGATCGCCGTGAAGGACGCGAGCGTCTTGCCGGAACCGGTCGGCGCACAGATCAGGGGGTTCTCGCCGTCCTGTATGAGCGGGATCGCCTCCTTCTGTGGCGGCGTAAAGAAGCCGCCGTTCTCGGGGACGTACGCGCCGAACTGCTCGACCCACCACTCCCTGACCGCCGGGTGGAGGCGTTCGAGGACGTCCGCGTCGTCGATGGCGACCGCGTCGGGATCGAAGTCAGGGTCGACGCCGGCGAGGAGACCCCGCCCCGTGTCTACCATTGGAGGCTCATTGTGACGGCGCGGTCAAATACTGCCGGGTCGCGATCCGAACCACCGGAGCGCTTTTCGACGCGGCCCGACCACGTCGGGACATGCGCCTCACGTTCCTCGGCACCGGGAGCGCGATGCCGACCGGCGACCGCCACCAGACCGGCTTCCTGCTGGAGTCCGGCGAGAATCGGCTCCTCGTCGACTGTGGAAGCGGCGCACTCCACCGGCTCGCGGAGACCGAGGTGGGTTACGAGGGCGTCGACACGCTCCTGTTGACCCACCACCACATCGACCACGTCTCGGATCTCATGCCCCTGCTGAAGGCGAAGTGGCTCGCGGGGTCGGAGTCGCTGACCCTCGCCGGGCCGCCCGGGACGGCGGACCTCCTGGAGGGCCTGCTGTCCGTCCACGAGTACATGCAGGACAGGCTCGACCTCTCGGTCCGGGAGGTGGAGCCCGGTTCGTTCGATCTGGCCGGGTTCGCCGTCGAGGCGACCGAGACCCGCCACTCGATGACGTGTTACGCCTACCGGTTCGCCGGGGACGCGGACGACCCCGGCGGCGACGTCACGATCAGCGGCGACACGGAGGCGTTCGCGGATCTGGCCGCGTTCGCCGACGGCTCGGACGTCCTCGTCCACGACTGCTCGTTTCCCGACAGCGTGGACGTGTCGAACCACCCGACGCCGGCGCTCCTCGGGGAGACGCTCGCCGGCCACTCGTTCGGCACGGTGTACCTCACGCACCTCTACCCCCACACCCGCGGCAACCACCGGGAGATGCTGGACGCCATCGGGGAGCGGTACGACGGGGCGGTGCAGTTCGCACGCGACGGCCTGACGGTGGAGGCGAAACCGGGTCGCGGAGGCGATTGACGGGGCCCGACACGGAAGCCGGCCGGTCCGGCGCAGATCCGGGTCTCCGGGCGAAGGGTACAAGCCCGGTCTCGCCCTTGTACTCTGCGTGTACATCCTCGGGATCGCCTCGGCGGGCCCCGTCGCGCCCGTTCGGGACCGACTCGCGGACGCGTTCGCCGATCACGGGCGTGTAGCGATGGTGGAGGGCGGCGCCGTGGAACCGGCTGCGTCCGGGGTAGCTACCGCCTATCGGATCGACGACGGCGGGCGCTGGGAGGCAAGGGGGACCGGACCGGGTATCGATGGCGCCCTCGACCGGCTCGCGCCCTCACACGAGTACGCGATCCTGACCGGCCTTCCGGAGGCGGACGTTCCCCGCCTCGTGGTCGGCGACCCCGACTACGGGGGCGACGTCCTGGAGTCGGTGGACGGTCCGGAGTCGGTCGATCCGGCGGCCGTGCGCGAGGCGGTCGAGGACACGGAGCCCCACGAGACGCTGGAATCGCTGATCCGGCGGGCGAAAGACGCCGAAGGTTCGGATCGTGCCGGCGCGATCGCGACGTTCACCGGGCGGGTTCGCGAGCGCGACGACCCCGGGGATGCGCCGACGACCCACCTCGAGTTCGAGTCATACGAGGGCGTCGCCGAGGACCGGATGGAGACGCTCGAGACGGAACTCACGTCTCGCGAGGGCGTGTTCGCCGTGCGCATGCACCACCGGACGGGGGTCGTCCGGAGCGGCGAGGACATCGTGTTCGTCGTCGTCCTGGCGGGCCACCGCGAGGAGGCGTTCCGGACAGTCTCCGACGGCATCGACCGCCTCAAATCCGAGGTCCCCATCTTCAAAAAGGAGGTCACGGTCGAGGAGGAGTTCTGGCGCCACGACCCCTAAAGCGGAATATATTGCCTGAAAAAACCATCGTACCGTTCGGATCGGGCGTCGGTTCCGGTGGTTATATTCGATACGGACGAATCGAGAAACCATCGGCGAGAATGAGTTTTAAAACGTATAACCGGCGTAGAACGAATTCTAAAACGTCCACATCGCGGGCCATCCGGGCCAATCTGATCGAAATAACGCTAGCGATCGTCCCTTTATAACAGGGATGCGGTCATACGACGGTACAGGATGAACAAGTCCGCCCACCCGAACGACGACGTGCCCTCCGAGAACAAGGAAGAGCGTCTGCTGAGCTACCTCCGCTCGAAGGCGACGGACGGCGAAGTGTACTTCAAGAGCAAGTTCATCGCCGACGACATCGGCCTGTCGCCGAAGGAGATCGGCGCGCTGATGGTGAAACTCCGCGGTTCGACGACGGACCTCGAGATCGAGAAGTGGTCGTACACCAGCGCCACGACGTGGCGCGTCGCCCCCACCTGATCCGGGCCGCTAGATCCCCCCGGGCCGTGGTCGCCGGAGAGGGTACCGGCCGTTTATCAGCCTCCGATCCCAACGAGCCACAATGGCAGACGGCGTGCCGACCCAGCCCGATATCCCGCCGGACGCGCTGGCGCCCGTGTTCATCGTCGACCGCGTGCGGTCAGAGGGCGGGAAAACGGTGTACTACGGCGAACGCCTGGCACCTCCAGCCGTCGTGCGCCAGCACGCCCGGCCGTTGTTCGACGAGCGTGGCTACGAGGTCGCGCTCTCACAGCGCGCCGGCGAACACGTCCTCGTCGCGGAACCCGAGGCGACCGGCCGGGGGTTCCCCTGGGTCAACCTCCTCCTGTTCGTCGTGACCGGGCTCTCGACGCTGTACGCGGGGTCGCTCTGGTACGGCATCTCCCAGCCGCTGTCCCCGCCGACGAACCTGCTCGGTGCCTGGCCGTTCGCGGCAGCCGTGATGGGCGTGCTCGGCGTCCACGAACTCGGCCACTACGTCATGAGCCGGTACCACGGCGTGGACGCCTCGCTGCCGTACTTCATCCCGCTGCCGATCACGATCATCGGCACCGCCGGCGCGGTCATCCGCATCCGCGACCGGATGCCCAGCCGGAAGGCGCTGTTCGACATCGGCGTCGCCGGGCCGCTGGCCGGCCTCGTCGCCACGGTCGTGGTGACGGTAATCGGGCTCACGCTGTCCCCGATCGAGGCCTCACAGCCGACGGGCGGGGCGGCCGGTCCGGTGCTCGTGTTCAACAACCCGCCGCTTTTGGACCTGATCGCGATGGCGATCGGCGAGCCGACCGGATACGTCGGCGACCCCACCAGGCGCGTGAGCCCGGTCGTGTTCGGCGGCTGGGTGGGCATGTTCATCACGTTCCTCAACCTGCTCCCGGTCGGACAGCTAGACGGCGGCCACATCACCCGCGCCGTGATCGGAAAGCGCGGGGAAACCATCTCGGCCATCGTCCCCGGGCTCCTGTTCGGCCTGGCCGGCTACCTCTACTACGTGCAGGACCTCGGTACCGAGATCGGCGTCTGGGTGTTCTGGGGCGTGTTCACGATCCTGATCGCGCGGGCGGGGTCGGCCGATCCGGTCAGCGAGACGTCCCTCGGCGTCCGCCGGAAGGCGATCGGCGCCGTGACGCTCCTGTTGGGCATGCTCTGTTTCACGCCCGTCCCCGTCGAGATAATCTACTGATAACGACTCGTGTAGGCAGTATGAACGCCCGCAGTCGGGCGTTCGCCTACCCCTCGTGGGAGTAGCCCCGGTCGGCCAGGGGTTCGCCGTCGAGTTCGATCCCCCCGTCCGTGGCGTTTCCGATCCGGGAGACCGGCGTCGGCGAGGCGTCCCGAACCGTCGGTACCGCGTCCGCCGGGAGGGTGAACACGAGTTCGAAGTCCTCCCCGACCGTCGTCGCGAGCGCCAGTGCTTCGCCGGCGTCCGCCGCGACCTCCCGGACGGCGCCGTCGATCGGGAGCCGGTCGCCCTCGATCGCGAACCCGCAGTCGCTCGCCTCCCCGAGGCGGTGGAGCGACCGCGCCAGCCCGTCGCTCGAATCCATCACCGCGGTCGCGTGTGGTGCGATCGCGCGTCCGGCGGCGACGCGGGGATCGAACCGGAACAGGTCGTTCCCGCGCTCCGCGTCCCCGCGCTCGAACAGTGCGAGGGCCGCCGCAGTGCGGCCGAGGGTTCCCGTCACGCACACCGCCTCGCCGGGGGACGCCCCGTCGCGGTAGACGGGGTCGTCCGTCCGCCCGACGGCGGTCGTCGCGACCGTGAACTCCTCGTGGGCGTCGACGTCGCCGCCGACGTACGCGCCGCCGGCGAGTTCGGAGACGTCCCGTGCACCGCGGACGAACGACCGCACCGACCCCGCCTCGAACTCCGGCGCGCCGTACGCCGCGACCGTCGCCACCGCCTCCGCACCCATCGCGGCCACGTCGGAGAGCGACGCCCCCACGGCGCGCCACCCCTCGGTGTACCTGGTGGTCCCGGCCGGAAAGTCGGTCGTCGCGTGGAGCATGTCAGTCGTGACGACGAGGCCATCGACGACGGCGGCGTCGTCACCTGCAGCCGGGAGCTCCCCGGCGATCAGCTCCAGCAGGGCGTCCTCGTCCATACCGACACCTCCGCCGACGCGGACAAAAGCGTCCCGGTGAACGCGAGCGCGGGTCCGCAGGGCGCGCCATGGCGTGTTCGTTGCGGCCGGAGTTCCGGGCGTCGTTCGGCGAATACGATGCGTTTAAACGCCACGACGGGAAAGAAAACGCATGGTCACCCTCTACGACGTCCCCACGGAAGAGCTGGTCGACGCGGTCGCCGAGGAGTTACGAGACGAGGTCGACGAGCCCGACTGGACGACGTTCGTGAAGACCGGATCGTACGCCGAACTCCCGCCCGAACAGGAGGAGTTCTTCCACCGCCGCGCGGCGAGCGTCCTGCGAACGGTCGCCGTCGACGGTCCGGTCGGCGTCGAGCGCCTCAGGACGCGGTACGGCGGCAAGGCGAGCGGTTCTACGCGGTTCCGCGTCGCCCCCGGGCACCGCGTCGACGGGAGCGGGAACCTCATCCGGACGATCCTGCAGGAGCTCGAGGCGGCCGACCTGGTCGAGCGCCCGCCGGACGGCGAGGGCCGTGTCGTCACTGCCGGGGGACGGAGCCTGCTCGACTCCACGGCCGGCGACGTGTTGGAGGAACTCGACCGTCCCGAACTCGAGCGGTACGCGTAGCGCCACCGGAGACGAGCCACGACGCCACGGGAGATGCGGTGACGGATCGTCGCCTCCGCAACCGTTTTGGCCGGCGAACGGGAACGTCGGTACATGAGTGAACGCGAGGACGAACTCGACGAACTCCGCGAGGAGCGGCTCAAGGAGCTCCAGGAACGAAAGGAAGGCGGCGACGGGGAGGCCCGCGAGGATGCGAGACAGCAGGCCGAAGCCCAGAAGCAGGCCATCCTCAAACAGTACCTCACCGACGGCGCGCGCCAGCGCCTCAACACGGTCCGCATGACCAAACCCCAGTTCGCGGACCAGGTCGAACAACAGCTCGTCTCGCTGGCGGGGAGCGGCCGCCTGGGCGACCGCATCGACGAGGACCAGATGAAGGAACTCCTCCAGGAGATGTCGCCCGACTCGAAGAGCTTCGACATCAAGCGCCGGTAGCCCGCCTCTCGAGCGCCGGTCCACGAAACCTTTTTCGTCGTTCCTGCACCCCCAGTGTACATGTCGTCGTGGATAGCGGACCGATCGCGCCGGATCTGGGGCGGGATCGGGGTACTCCTCGCGCTCGTCGTCGTGTTCTTCGTCTGGTCGTTCGTCGGGACGTTCGTCTTCGGGGTGTTCTTCTACTACGCCACGCGGCCGGTGTACAGGCGCCTGACACGCCGGCTGGGGTCCGGCAGCCTCGCGGCGGCGCTGTCCTTGTTGCTCGTCGCGCTGCCCGCAGTCCTGCTGCTCGGATACACGATAACCGTCGGACTCAACGAGTTCAACAGCTTCTCCAGCCGGTACGACGCCGGGCAACTCGAGTCGCTGATCGGGGAGTATGCGGGTCCATCCACGTCGGCAGTGAACACCTCGCTAACCGAGCTGAACACCTCGGGGATCGCCTGGACGCCGGAGGAACTCGCGGGTGGGGGCGGTATCGACGCCCTGACCGCGGCGATCAGCACGGCGGGCCAGTACCTCGGACTCGTCGCGCTCGGGCTGATCCACCTGTTCGTGATGATCGCGATCGCGTTTTACTTGCTCCGCGACGATCACCGCCTCTCGCGGTGGGTGCTCCACCGGTTCGGCGACGACGCCGGGATCCTGGAAGCCTACCTCGATGCGGTCGACCGGAGCTACAACCAGATCTTCTTCGGGAACATCCTCAACGCGGTCATGACGGGGATCATCGGCGCGTTGTCCTACAGCCTACTGAACCTCGTCGCGCCCTCGGGGGGCGCCATCCCGTACCCGGCGCTCCTCGGGCTGCTCGCCGGGCTCGCGAGCCTCGTTCCGATCGTCGGCATGAAACTCGTGTACGTCCCCGCGGTGATCTACCTCTTCGCGGGCGCGTTCCTCGACGGCGACGGGAGCGCCCTCTGGTTCCCGACGGCGTTCGCCCTGGTATCCTTCGTGATCGTCGACACGATACCCGACCTCGTGCTCCGGCCCTACGTCTCCGGGCGCAACCTCCACGTCGGGATGGTGATGTTCGCGTACATCCTCGGTCCGCTCCTGTTTGGCTGGTACGGGCTGTTTCTGGCCCCGATGATCCTCGTGCTGGCGGTGCATTTCGCGCGGATCGTCCTCCCGGAACTCGCGACGGGAACCCGGATTCAGCCGATGAACGTCGATCCGGGGAACCTCCCCGTAGTCGAGACCACGACCGAGGCGTCCCCGGGCACGGATCCGGACGAGGCTGCTGGCTCCGATTGATACCGATCCGTGTCGTCTTCGAAAAGGAAGCGGGCCGAATTGGCCCGCTGCCGCCCTGAATTGGTCCCCGCTGACGCTTCGGCCCTCCAGACGAAGCGTCATGATAACGTATACCATTATCGGTAATAAAACTACCGACCCCGGATGGTACGTCCGGAGACGGACCCCTCGGAGGCTGGGACTGCTTTGCAGGCGTCGGGGGAAC
>CAYSJP010000097.1:0-7858 GCA_964431395.1 uncultured Halobacteriales archaeon | reverse complement strand
ACTCGAAGTGGGTCCGGAGCGCCCGCTCGGTCGCCTCCCGGGACCCGCCGTTGTCGATCCGCAGACACGGTCCGGTCACCGGGTCGAACCCGTCACGGATCTCGTGGTAGTTCTCGACCGTCGCGTCGCTTTCGTCGTCCTCGCGGCGCTCGATGCGGCGTTCGACCGTCTCCGGGTCACACGTGACCCTGACGAGTTCGAAGCGAACGCCGGCTTGGGTGGCCGACCGGCGCGCGCGTTCGCGATACTCCCGCCGGTCGAAGGTGCCGTCGGCGACGACGCTCGATCCGTTCTCGATTCCGGCGTCGATCCGCCGAAACACCGATTCGTAGACGCGCTTTCGCTCGGCCTCCGTGTATTCGGGATCGTCGACGACGTCGCCCCGCACCACGTCCGTCCGAACGAGGCGAGCATCGTGGTACCGGGCGATCCACTCCGAGACGGTCGTCTTTCCGGTTCCGGGAGGGCCACAGACGACGACTAACATCGTATCGCCAGTGACGTTCGAGCATCTAAGTGTGTTGGAATTCTCGCCGGGCGTTCGTCGCTTGCCACCTCCGGTAGCCGGTGATCGCTCCGTTAGCTCTCCGTCTGACCGAAGTCCGAGAGCGACTCTCCCACACGAATAGGGATCGGTTCGTCCGTCTCGTTGGGGCCGGGCGCGATTCCGACCCTGTCCTCGCCGGTGTCATCGATCGTCACCGTCTTGCTCGCCCGTGAGGTGCCTTCGACCTCCGCGTTCGTGAGTTCGATGCTGATCTCGTAGTCGCCGGTGTCTCCCCACACGTCGCCGTAGGTCGCTATGTTACCCTCGCCGGGATCCTCCTTCGAGGGTACGTCGAACGTCTCATCGAGGGCGGTGTCACCGGCGGGGTCGATGACCGTGACGGATCCCTCGATGTCCTGGTCCATCTGGTTGAGGACGTTGACCTCCTCGAGGATCCGGTCCCCGATGAAATCCGCGACGGCCGAACACCCGGCTACCGCCGTCAGGAGTGCTGTTCCGCCCGCCGCCAGAAACCGCCGTCGGGTGGTCGAGACGCCGCCCGAACCGTCGTGTGATCCCATTGTTGACACCTGCTCGTAGCGTCCCTGCACACCTAAACCGGCGCGGAGTGTTTCAGGCCGGGAGATACTGCGTCGGAACGGACGTCCGCCGAAGCGCTTTACCCCCCGGCGGGCAGCGTTCCGGTATGCACCTCGCCGAGACGACCTGGTCCGACGCGGCCGAGGCCGACCCGGACCTCGCGGTCCTGCCGGTCGGGAGCACCGAACAGCACGGGCCTCACGCCCCCCTCTCGACCGATTCACTCTCCGCGGAAGCCGTCGCCGGGGCCGGCGCCGACGCCTACGGCGGCGAGGTCGTGGTGGCGCCGGCGCTGCCCTACGGGATCTCCGAGGAACACCGTCAGTTCCCGGGGACGCTCTGGCTCTCGCCCGATACCTTTCGCGACGCCGTCCGGGAGGTGATCGAGAGCCTCGCCCACCACGGGTGGGATCGGGTGGTCGTCGTCAACGGGCACGGCGGCAACGCCGACGCGCTCCGGGAGGTCGCCGCCTCCGTGACACGGGAGGGGATCGCCTACGCCGCCGCCGTCACCTGGTTCGACGCCGTCGATCCCGACGACATGGGTCACGCCGGCCCCGTCGAGACGTCGGTGGTCATGCACCACGCGCCGGATCTCGTTCGGGAGGACCGTCTCGGTGAGGCCGCGGAGGGCGCCAGCGACACCTGGGGGGAGTGGGTGTCGGGGACGAACCTGGCCTACGACAGCGCGACGTTCGCGGAAAACGGCGCGGTGGGCGACCCCTCGACGGCGACGGCGGAGCGAGGAGCCGATCTCACGGAAAAAGCGGGCGACGCGCTCGCGACCCTGTTCGAGGCGGTGGCACGCCGGGACGATCCGCCGGACCGCTGACTACTCCGCCTCGGCACCGGCGTCGTCGCCGTCGGCCTCCGGATCGGTGCCGTCCGGGTGGGCGTCCTCCAGGGCACCGCGGAGTTCGGGTAGCGTGGCCGCGAGGTCGCTGGCCTCCTCGCGGGCGGTCGCGACCGTCTCGAAGAGTTCCTCGAGTTCCTCGATCTCCGCCCTGAGGTCGTCGGCGTCCTCGAAGGCGTCGGCGCGCTCGCCCATCGTGTACCACTTTTTCGCGTCCCGGAGGTGGTCGGCCGCGTCGTCGGTGTCGAGCGCGGTCCGCAGTCCGTTGAGGACGCCCAGAGCGTTGTTCGCCTCGACGTCCCAGATCGAATCACCGTCTGGGAGCGCTCCCCGGGCCTTCCCGAGTGCCGCCTCGACGTCCGCGCGCATCTCGTTTGCCGCCTCGTCGAACAGGTCGTCGTCGTCGAGCGTCGTCTGACTCATAACTCCGAGTTCGGGCGGTCGGGAATTAAACCCCCGCCCGGAGGTGAAAGTGAAGGACGGCGTTTCGGGGTGACGCCCCGCGGTCCGCGCTCACTCCCGGACCGCGTCCACCTGCATCAGGGGGTAGCCGTCCTCCATGGCCATGCTGGCGACGACTTCCCCGCCGTCGTGGTCGATCACGAGTTCCACGTCCATGTACTTCCCCGTGAGTTCGGTGTACCCGTGTTCGATGTCCGCCGCCAGCCGGTCCTCGCGGACGTCGACCGTCGCCGACTCGCAGTGTGGCTGGTTTTCGATCGCCTCCTCCATGGCGCGTTCCAGACTCCCGGCGCTCGCCGGCTTCACCGGGGTTCCGGTGAACTGGTGGTACAGCGTGCCGAACTTGATGCCGGCCTCGAAACAGGCCTCCTGGGCGTCGGTGGGATCCATACGATCACTGGCGACAGCCGGACAATAACTCGTCCGAACGGCGCAATTCTTCGACGATGGGATGGTGTCCAAGCAGGTTCCCGGGCAACCGTTTAGCTCAGGGTACGTTCACCGACCAGTACGACACCGACGCCAGCCACCGTCCGGGCGGCGTCCGGAGGAAGGCACCGTCGAGCGACCGGATCGGCCCGGCGATCGATCCCGGGAGCTGCCGGTAGAGGCCGTAGGGGACGACGAAGTCGTGGGCCGCCTCCCGGAGTTCGAGTTCGGCGCTCTCGACGAGGTCGTGTACTTCCGTGGCGGTGTACAGCCGCGAACCCATCGGGAGCAGCCAGGTGTACAGCGAGCGCGCGCTCCGGGCGTTGAACGTGTCGAAGAGGACTTTCTCGCTGGTGACCCGGCGCATCTCCGAGAGGAACGTCTCGGGCGTGTCCGCGAGGTGGAAAAACCGGATGGCGAACGTGACGTCGAAGGCGTCGTCGGGGAAGGGAAGTCGGGCGGCGTCCCCGCGCATGAACTCGACCGTGTCGGCGACGCCGGCGGCCCGGGCCTTCTCGCGGGCCTGGCCGAGCATCGCCCCGGAGATGTCGATTCCGGTCACGTCCGCGCCGCGCTCCGCGAGCATCACGGAGAACCGGCCGGTGCCACAGGCGACTTCGAGGACGCGCTCGCCCTCGAAGGGGGCGACAGCGTCGAGCACGGCCCCTTTCTCGCGCCGATCGATGAGGCGGCCGCCGCCGGTGAAGCGCTTGTCCTCGTAGGCCTCCGCGACGGTGTCGGCCTGATACCACTCCCGTCCTTTCACGGCCTGCACATACTGGAGGGGGTGATAAAACCGTACTGGAACTGGCTCACAGCGGTGACGCCACGCCCCCGTGTGTCCGGAGTTCTCGCGCCCGGTGCCGGCCGACCCGGCGACTCCCGGTCATCCGCTCGCCATGACGTGCTCGGGGGTGATCTCGATGATCACGCGCGCGCCGTCCTCGGCGTCGAGGTTGCCGTACTCCTCGCCGGTGTAGCGCACGGAGAGTTCGTGGATGTGCTCCACGGCGCCCTCCTCGCGGAGGTCGGTCACCGCGCCGTACGCCGAGAGGTACCGGTAGAAGTCGTCCGGATCGATGACCGACAGCCCGACCGAGGGGTTGCGGGCCACGTTTCGCTCCTTTCGCCTGCCGCGGGCGGTGTTCACGAGGAGGTGTTCGCCGTCGTAGTCGACCCAGACGGGCGTGACGTGTGGGTATCCGGTCGGCAACAGCGTGGCTAGATTCGCCACGGAGGGTTTCTCGAACAGATCAGCGTAGGCGTCGGGGACGGTCGGCATACGGTAACGATATGACTGCGTGGTAAAAAACCCGGCGCGGAAGGACCCCACCGAACACGGCGTGTCACACCCCGGACTAGTATACCTTATATACTGCCCATCATATGAACTCATATATAGACAAGTTTTACTAGTACGTACGGATATCTCTTGTATATGACAACGAACGTTGATTCCGTCGACGGGTCGATCCTCTCGGATCCCGACGTCCGTGAACGCCTCCGCGAGCTGCCCCCGAGCGCAAAACTCGTCGCGAAAGTCCTGGAGGGGTCCGACCCGCTCTCACAGGGCCGGCTCGCGGAGGAGTCACTCCTCCCCGACCGGACCGTCAGGTACGCGCTCAACCGTCTGGAGGACGCCGGGCTCGTCGAGGCGCGCCACAGCTTCCGGGACGCCCGCAAACAGGTCTACTTTCTCACCCGATAGCAGCCATCCGCGCCGCTTTTGTCGCTCCGTCACCGCTGAGTCGTATGGACCTCGAGGCCGAACTCGCCGCCGCGCGCGATCTCGACGTCGCCACGCTCGCCGACTCGATCGAGTCGATCGGCTTCGAGTGCACGCGGTGTGGCGCGTGCTGCAAGGGACGGGAGGAGGATCACACCGCGACCGTCTTTCCCGACGAGGTCCGGGCGATCCAGGGCGATGCGTACGACTGGCGGGACGTCGCCCGTCCGATGCCTTTCGGTCTCTCGGATGACGAATCCGGGGACGGAGGGGCAACCGAGGACGGCGATACGCTCGAGGGCGAAACCTTCGAGTGGGCGCTCCGGACGGACGCCTGCGGGGACTGCACGTTCTACGACGACGGTGCCGACGGCGAACCCGGCGCGTGCACGGTTTACGGCGATCGCCCGCTCATCTGCCGGACGTACCCCTTTAGCGTCGGGGCGGTGGCGGCAGGCGACGGCCAGGACGGCCTCGGCGCGAGCGAGCCGATGGGGGGCGTCGTCAAGCAGGACGGGATGGTTCGCGCCCACGAGTGTGAAGGCCTCGGCCGGGACATCTCCCGGGAGGACGCCGAGGAACTGGCGTCGACCCTGAAAGAGCGAACGGTTCGGGAACTCGAGGAGGCGATCGACGTCCGCGACAGCTACGAGCCGACGGACGCCGACGGCGTCGTCGTCCACGACTCGGAGGGCGCGAAGCGCCCAGACGGCTCCGCCGTGGAGCAGTGACTCCCCCGTGGAGCGGCGGCTCCCTCATGGAGCGACGGCTCTCTCATGGAGCGACGGTTCAGTCTCGTTCGTCCGGCCGCTACGGGGTATTTTAAATATCCGCGCACCCACGTATCGGTATGTCCGACGTCACACTCAACCCGCCGAAACGCCGGACCTGCACACGGTGTGGGCGCGAGGACGTCTGGGACGAGGAAGTGGGCGACTGGACCATCAGGGAGGTCGAGGACGAGAAGCGCTCGGGCGACCGGTTCTGCCTGCACGAGTGGGATATCACCGGCTCACACACGGCGATCAAAGGGAAGTAACGTGCCGACGATCCTGGTCACGGCGCCGCCGGAGGCGGGAGCCGACCTCGCGCGCCTGCTCGTCGAGGAGCGACTCGCGGCGTGTGTCAACCGCGTCGACTGCCGGTCCACGTACCGGTGGGACGGGGCGATCGAGGAGGAGCCGGAGACGATCCTCCTCGCGAAGACCGATCCGGGGAACGTCGCGGCCCTCGTCGACCTAGTCGAGACCGAACACCCACACGACACCCCCTGTATCGAACGCTTCGACGAGGACGTGCTGGTCAGGGCCTACGAGCAGTGGCGCGAGGAAGAGACGCTGTGATCGACAGCCCTGCCCGGTCCGGATCCCCCGTTTCGCCGCGTCCCGAGTCGCGTTCTCCGCCGACGCTACGCCGGGCCATCCTCTCGTCCCCGCCGGGAAAGAGTTTTGACGCCATGCAATCGACGTGACGGTGATGAGCGAGGGCGACGCGGTGGCGGACCATGACGACACGACGCGGGCAGACAGCGACGTGTGCGTGCTCGTTCCGACGCTCGACGAGGCCGAGACGATCGGGAGCGTGATCGACGGGCTGCGCGATCAGGGGTACGAGAACCTCCTCGTCATCGACGGCGGATCGACGGACGGCACGGTCGAGGTCGCACGCGAACGCGGCGCTCGCGTCGAGCGCCAGTCCGGGCAGGGGAAGGGGCGGGCGATCCGCGAGGCGTTCTCGATGATCGAGGCGGAGTTCGTCCTCATGCTCGATGGGGACGGCACCTACCGGGCAGCGGACGCCGACACGATGCTCGAGCCGCTCCGAGCGGGCCGGGCCGGGCACGTCATCGGGAACCGGTTCGCGGACATGGAACCGGATGCGATGCCCCGCCTCAACCAGGTCGGAAACAGGCTCATCAACCGCGCGTTCGCGTTCATTCACGGCCGCGACTTGGTGGATATCACGAGCGGGTACCGCGCGTTTAGCCGCGAATCGGTCGAGCGGTTCCGGCTCTCCTCGACCGGGTTCGGAATCGAGACGGAACTCGCCGTCGAGTGTATCAAACACGACGTCGATACCGAGGTCGTTCCGATCACGTACCGATCGCGACCCGAGGGGTCGGACACGAACCTCCGCCCGATCAGGGACGGTGCCGTCATCCTCCTCACCCTCTATCGACTGGCGAAAACGAACAACCCGCTGTTTTATTTCGGCAGCGTCGGCGTTCTCAGCATGCTTATCGGGGCCGTGATCGCGGCCTACGTCGGCGTCGAGTGGTTCGCCCGGGGCATCTCACACGAGGTGCTCGCGGTCGTCGCCGGCGTTGCCCTCCTGTTCGGGGTACAGCTGCTCATGTTCGGCGTCCTCTCGGATATGCTCCTTTCGTTGCACCGCGAGCAGCTCCGCCGGATCGAACGTTCAGAACGGTAACATCGCCCGGAGCGATCCGAGCACCCCGATCGACGTTTCCGCGCGCCTCGCCTCGAAGACCGGGTGCAGGTCGTTCAGGACGGCCTGATCCGACTCGAACGTGTCGCTCCCGGCCCGATCGACCGCCGTCGAGAGGGAGAGCGTGTGTCCGTGGGGATCGATCGGAATCTCCGGATCACCGAGCGCGCGGACGAGTTCGTCGCTCGTCGTGGGGTACGTGAGTGACGCCTCCTCCAGGTGTCCGTCGAGGGCCACGATCCCGAACTCCGTTCCCTCGTGTTCGGGCCGGTCCTGTCGTGGTCGTCTCGCTCCCATCGCCCGAATGAGGGGTTCCGCACTACAAAAAAGGTGGCCATACTGACGTCCTCCAGCGGGGTTCGCCTCGTTCGGGGCGACGTCGTCGGGACGTGACAGGAGCCGTCTCCGAAGTGTCACGTCTGATTGCCGACGCACAACCGGCGGGGGTGGGTTCGATCCTGTAGTAGCGATCGGACGTCGTTACACGGTTGATCGCATGACGGCGTGCGATTGGCGTGAAACAGTTGCAACCGCTAACGACACCGGTCCCGACCTGGCGTGTTCTGGAGGTTCCATGACCACTGACGCCGTATTCGAACTCGGATACTGGCCGTTAACCGCTCCTTACCGACAACAGGTAGTGGTATATCCCTCTGCGCCGCGCTGATCGTGTCAGCCAGTATTAGTGCTGATGATAGAATGATAAATTAACTCGTGTCCGCATAATATAGTAAGATATTTAACATTTGGGAAACAGTAACGTATTGTATGTCGTCCAGTACCACGACGCCGGTCGACGCGGAAAGCCCCGAGTCGGAAAGTTCAGTCGCACAATACCTCGCAGATCATCCGA
>CAYSJP010000096.1:0-7870 GCA_964431395.1 uncultured Halobacteriales archaeon | reverse complement strand
GCGCGGCCATTCAGTCCCCCTCCGCGTTCGTCTCGCCCGCCTCCGGCGTTCCGCCCTCAGTCTCGCCCGTCTCCGGCGTTCCGCCGTCAGCCTCGACCGCCTCGGCGGACTCGGCCCGACCGGGATCGACGGCCTCCTCCTGATCGCCGGGCTCGACGAAGTCCCGGCCGCCCCAGCCGTTTCGGTTCCGGAGCGCGTACCGGCCGTCCTCGGTCGTCATGTTGTACGCACAGAAGGGCACGAGGTCGCCGTCGGGCGTGGGCACGGATATACAGCAGTTCTCTAGCCTGTTCACGTCGGCGGCGTCGGCGTCCATGAATCCGGTGAACGTCACCGGGAGGATCGACTCGCCGCCGGGCACCTCGATGCCACAGCACCCGCCCATGGCCTCCGCTTTCTCCTGGCCGGCAGGAGTCCCCGCGAGAAGCTCCATCCAGTCGGCCTCGTCGACCAGCCCCGAGAGGTCCGTCCAGACGTCGGTGTCGAGCAGGCCAGTCAGCGGGAGGATGCCGCCCTCGCCGTTGGGGGTGACCGCGGTGCTGGCCTGGCAGTACGTCGAACAGCAGGGCACGGGCAGAAAGTCCCGCGGCTTCAGTTCCTCGACCTGGTCGGCGAGCCGCCGGGCCGCCTCGTCCAGCGAGAACCGGCCGCCGTTCTCGGCGTATCGCCCGAAGTGCGCCACGGGCTGGAAGTTGACCGACCGAACGACGTCGAGGTTGTCGAGGGCGAAGTCGAGCACGTCGCTCATCTCGTCGTCGTTCGTTCCGGGAACCACCGTCGGAACGAGGATGACCGGGAGGTCCACCTCCCGGCAGGCCTCGATTGCGTCGTGCTTGATATCCAGGAGGTCGGCCTCGCGGATTGTCTCGTAGGTCTCCCGTTCCACGCCGTCGAACTGGAGGTAGATCGCCGTGGCGCCGGCCTCGGCGAGCCGTTCGGCGTACCCCTCCCGGCGGGCCAGGGCGATGCCGTTCGTGTTCACCTCGACGTGTTCGAACCCCATGTCGCGGGCGCGCTCGATCAGCTCGGGCAGGTCGTCGTGGACCGTCGGCTCACCCCCGGAAAACTGGATCGGTCGGGTGCCGGCCTCGGACTCGACGGTCTCCAGGCGGTCGACCACCTCCTCGACGGGAAGCTGTTTGCCGCCGGGTCCCGAACTCGCGAAACAGAACGAACACGAGAGGTTGCAGTCCTGGGTGATCTCGACGACCGCGAGGCAGGCGTGGTCGCCCGCAACGTCCAGTCCATCGTCGTCCTCCGTTTCGCCGTCGGGCGCTATGCTCGACCCGCTCCCGCAGCTGCCGCCACTACAGCACCCCGTATCGACGACGCCGGCCCCCGAGCCGTCTTCCGGGGCGAACCGGCTTGCCCACTCCCAGTGTTCCAGCGACTCCCACACCGTCCGGTCGGTGGTGCCGTGGTCCGGACAGTCGCGCACGAGGTGCACCGCACCGTCCCTGGCCTCGTAGGTGCCCGGGACGCGCTCGAGACAGGTCGGACAGAGGCTCGTCGTGGAGGGCAGGGTCCCTGCCATATCTCCACGGTAGGACGGGACCCTCCTAAGTGTGGTAGTTACCAGCGGGAAACTCGTTACCACGTGGGAACGTATACTGTCGGAGGGAAGCAGTGATACGTTCCGCCGGGGACCGTCCCCGCCGGAGAGTATCAAACGTTCCGTCCGACTGTATATCAAACCGTCACCGCCCGGACGACGGCCGTCTCCCCCTCGCTCGCCTGCTCCGTGGCGTAGGCGCGCTCGGATCCGACCACCGAGGGGCCGGATCCCCGGTCGGCGCCGTGGGTCCACGCCGTCTCCCATCGCGTCTCGCCGCTCTCCGGGTCGAGGCCGAGCAGGCGCGACCCCGCCTCACCGCTCTCGGGGCTCACGACGACCCGGCCGTTCGTGACTCCGAGGAGGGAGACGCCCGCGTCGAATTCCCGACTCCACGCGGTCGTTCCATCGGGGACCGCCAGGGCCTCGACCGTCCCCCCGTCGCCGGAGTTCCCCTCGGCGAAGACGAGTCCGTACTCGACGATCGGTTCGCCGGAGAGGCCCCCGGCGGTCCAGACCGGATCGCCCGACGTCGGGTCGAGGCGCGCGATCCGGGCCCCGCCGACGAACAGGCGGCCGCCGGTCGCTTCGAGGTGCTCGATCCCGGCGCCGTCGACCGTCCACCGGCGCTCGCCCGTCCCGGCGTCGAACCCGTGGAGGGTGCGCTCCCCGACGTCGTACGACCCGGCGAGCGCGACTGCGTGTCCACAGGTAACCGAAAGCGACCGGACCCCGGCCTCGGGACCGTCGTCACCCGGGAGCCAGTCCCAGGCGCGGGATCCCTCCGGGTCGAACGCGGTGACGCCGTGATACGAGCCGTAGTACAGCCGTCCGTCGGCGATCTCCGTGGCGGTCGCGTCGGAGACGGTCGCGATCGATTCCTCCGACCCGTCGGTCATCGAGACCGCGTGGAGCGTCTCGTTTCGCGGTTCCACCACGTCGTCGGCTGTGCGAACGAACGCGAGGTCCCCGCTCGCCCCGACCAGTTCCAGGCCGGGACCGATGCCACGGGGACTGGGCAGCGCAGTCCACCGCTCGTCGCCGCCCTCGAGGTCAAGCGCGCGGCAGACGACCTCCCGGCCCCCGGTGTCCGATTTCGGGGTCCTGTCGGCGACGAACACCACGGCGTCGGCGGTCACGGACGGCCCGTGTACGAACTCGTCGGCGTCGGACTCCCAGAGAACCTCGCCGGAGGCGGGGGACAGGGCCATCACCCGGAGACTGGTCGCGACGAGGAGTCGCCCCTCGCCCACGGGCTGGAGCCACCGGACGGGCCCCCAGAGGTACTCATCGGCGGGCGGCATCGAGGTGATCGACCGCTCCCAGGCGACCGATCCGGCCGCCGAGCGATCCCCGTTCGGCTCCGGCGGGGTCGAGAGCGGTTCGGCACACGGGTTCGCGGCGGTCGTCGCCGTCGCGTCGGCGGTGGTTCCCGGCGGCGTGTCGGTCGACGGCGTCTCGCTCGCGGGACCGTCGGTGGCGCCCGGCGTCGTCACCGGGTTCGCGGATCCACACCCCGCGATGCCGGCGGCTCCTGTCGCCACACAGGCGGCGAGGAACCGCCGCCTCGTGGACCGTCGTGGCGGCTCCGACTGTCCGGATCGCACGTTTCCCACGATTGACGCTCGGTACGCGAAAAAAACTTGTGGCGAGTGACTCGCGATCCGGGTCGGTCCCGGGGCTCCTCCGTCGGGGGTCATAATGACTCGTGTAGCGTGTTACCGCTCCGACCGCCCGCCGGGCGGTCGATACGGTGATTGCCCTACACTAGTCATTGTCAAACCTCGAAGGCGTTCTCCGCGTGGACCGACGTGTCGCTCGCCTCGAGCGTCGCGACCGCGGTGTAGGAGCCCGGGATCGGGTCCTCCCAGGTCATCTCCTCGCGGGCCTGTTCGCCGGGGGCGAGCGTCTCGGTCCGGATCGCCTGCGTGAACATCCGCCCGTCGCTCCAGCGCCAGACGACGTCGTGGAGTTCCCCGTCGCCGGCCCCGACGCCGCCGTCGTCCCCGACGTCGTCCGCGCGCACGACCACGTCGGCGGTCTGGCCGTCCCGGAACGTCAACTCGACGTGTTCGGTGGTCGGGTTCGTCACGGTGAGCGTGAAACTGACGTCGTCGTCGACGCTGACATCGAGGCGTGCGTCGAGTGTCATTGGTGGAACGTGGTAGCGAAGCGACAAAACCCTTTCCGCGAATCCGGGCCCGATGCCGGGCACACGCGGCGAGTACGCCGCGGTTCGTGTCGGAGGAGCGTGGAGGGAACGTGGCGATGGGTGCTGGATGGGTGGTGGGAGAACGCCACGACTAAGCCCGCTCGAGAGCTACGGGAATCCGTGCAGATCGTGGGGTACGACTCCGGGGTGGGCCACCTCCGCTCGGACCCGATCGAGGGTGTCGAGGGAGCCATCGAGCCCCCGGCGCTGGTGATCGCGGAGGGCGGGGACGTGCGACGCGAAACACTGCAACGGGGCCACGAACTCGCCTACGCGCTCGGGGAGCGCCACTGCGCCGGCACCCACGACGGCAGCGTCCACGACCCCTGTCCGAACGCGGGGGCGCCGTACTGTGACCGCCACACCACCCCCTGGCCCTGTGCGCGCTGTGCGGGCGATTGCGAGAAGCCCATCGACGCCTGCGACCAGGAACACGCGGTGTACCTGGCCGCCTTCGCGCCCGACCGGTTCAAGGTGGGCGTGACCCGGTCGTGGCGCCTCCACGCCCGCCTGCGCGAGCAGGGCGCGGACCGTGCGGCCCACCTCCGGACCGTCTCCGACGGCCGGATCGCCCGCCGGATCGAGGGCGCCGTTGCCGAATCGATCCCCGACCGGATCCCGACGGCGTGGAAGATCCGGGGGCTCCACCTGGACGTCGACGGGTCGGCGTGGGAGGCGCTCCTCGCCGAGCACGACCCCGTCGCGACCTACGAGTTCGCGTACGGTCCGGACCCGGACGAGCGCCCGATGGCGGAGACGCTGGCCGCCGGCACCGTCCTGGGATCGCAAGGCCGGGTGCTCGTCCTCGAGCGCGGCGGGAGCACGTACGCGGTCGACCTCCGGGATCTGGTGGGCTACGAGATCGATCCCGGCGGGATCGACCGGGACCTGCAGGCGAGCCTCGGCGCGTTCGGCTGATCGGCTCGATCCCGAGCCGGCCGGAACACCGAACCTTTAGGATCGGGTCCCGAAGAGGGGGTCATGGCAGACGAAAACACCGACGACGGAACCGACGACGCCGAAACCGAACCGGGAGACGACGGGGAAGAGAAGTCCTTCCGCGAGCGCGTCGAGGAGATCCGCGAGCGACGAAGCGGCGAAGGCGAGGGAGAGGAGGGCGAGGGCGACAGGGCGGATCGCATGGAGGAGATGATGGGTGGCGGCCCCGGTGGCGGTCCGGGCGGCATGGGCGGCGGCGGCAACCCCTTCGCGCAGATGATGGGCGGCATGATGGGTGGCGGCCCCGGCGGCGGCCCGGGTGGCGCCCCCGGCGGTGGCGGCGGCGGCGACCTCGACACCGAGAACCTGGAGCGACAGATCGAGCGCCTGCGGGACGAGGTCCGTGACGCCACCCGCGAACTCCGCCGCATCGCGGACGCCCTCGAGGACGACTAACTCGACGCGGCCGCGTCTCGACGGCTACGGTAGCGCGTCGTAGTGCTCCTGCAGGCGACCGATCGTGTGCTCGACGCCCATCGACGCCCTGCGGTCCAGACATGCCTGGCTCAGGCGCTCGCGTTCGCGCAATCCGCGTCTGATTTTCGCCCTGAACTCCTCGATGTCGCCGCTCTCGTAGCGGTAGCCGATGACGCCGTTCTCGATCGTGTCGGTCAGGGCGCCGCTGTCGGCGCCGACGACCGGCGTGCCACACGCGGCGGCCTCCATGGCCACCAGCCCCTGGGTTTCGACGGGACTGGGAAAGGCAAACAGGTCCAGCGCGGTGTAGAAGGCGGACAGTTCCTCGCGGTCCAGAAACCCGAGGAACCGCGCGTCGACGCCCCGGTCGTCCGCCCGTCGTTCCAGGTCCGCCCGGGCGGGACCGTCGCCGCCGAAGACGAGCGTGACGTCGAGGTCGGCCGCGGCGTCGACCAGCTCGTCGAGACGCTTCTCGTACCCGTGCCGGCCGGTGTAGCCCACCAGCGGCCGTTCCCCCTCGAGGCCGTGGCGCTCCAGGAACGCCGCGGTGTCGACGGGCCGGAACTGCTCGACGTCGACGCCGTTCGAGAGCACGCCGGTAGCGGTCGTGACCCCGACCGACTCGCGGAGGTGCGTGCGGGTGGCCTCCGATGGCGCGAGCACGAGGTCGGCGCGGTCGAGGAACCACCGCTCCCACCACTGGCTGATCTGCCGGAGCCCGCTCGCGCTCCGGGGCCCCGGCGCGAGGTAGTCGGCGTACTCGTCGGTCGGCGTGTGGTAGGAGGCGACCAGCGGGACGTCCGCGCGCCGGGCGAGCCGGAGACCCGCGATCCCGACCGAAAAGGGGGTGTGCACGTGGACGACGTCGACGTTCGGGACGTTCTCCGGGATCCGGGGGACGCCCAGGCGGTAGCCGTCGTAGAAGGGAAAGGGAAGGCTCCGGACGGGGTGTTCGCGCTCCCCGGGGTCGTACCCGGAGTGGGGGTACACGACGTCCATCCGGCCGCCGCGGTCCCGCCAGCGCTCCGACCAGGTCCGGACCGTGTACGTGACGCCGTTGACCGTGGGAAGGTAACTGTCGGTGAAGGCGGCGACCGTCCGCATGAGTCGGGGGTTCGCCACCCCAGGTTTAATCGGTTGTGACTCGTGGACGGTGGACTACTGGACGCCGTCGTAGTTGTCCCGCTGCCAGTCCAGCAGGTCGGACCAGGACCTGCGCTCGGCGGCGAACGCGGCGTTGTCCTCGTCCCAGACCGAGACGCCCCACTCCAGGTGCTTCATCGGAATCCCGCGTTCGACGTAGGTTCGAGCCATCGAGGCGCTCCGGTACCCCTGGCTGTAGGGATCCTGACCGACGATGAAATCGAGCCGTCCATCCCGGAGCGCATTCAGGTTCCCGGCCAGATCGAAGCCACAGACGAACACGTCCTCGGACAGTTCGCCCTCGTTACGGGCGGCGCCCGCCCCGGCCGCGGCCCAGAACGCCGAGCCCACGACCGCATCGACGTCTTCGTCCTGGATGGTGTCGACGACGAAGACCCGCGACTGGGCGACTTCGGGTGGCTGTGGTGTGGTGAACACCCGATCCCCGTAGATCGAGACGTCGTCCTGTGCCTCGAAGTACCGCTGGGCGGTGCCCTCGTCGGCGATCGTCTTGTCGAGCCGCCGCGTGATCGGCGGGACGTCCGGGAGGTCGTTCACCAGAAAGACCGTGTACTCCTCCCGGTCGGGGAACCGGGCCCGCAGGCGGTCGTGCATCTCGGCAGCCATCGCTGCGCCGCCGTGTGCGTCCCTGATCCCGACGTGGGGCACGATCATCTCCCGGTCCTCGCCGGTCACGGGACTCGTGTGGGTGAACCCGATCTCCTCGCGCATGACGTCGTATTTCCAGTCTTTCCTGGCCGGCGTCGTGTGGGCGTTGACGACGACGACGTCGTCGTCGAGCGCGCTCTGGATGGCATCGTTGTAGGTGGTGTCGTCGAGAATCGTCGTCACGATGACGTCGCCCGGCTCCATACTGTCGATCTCGTCCTCGATGATCTCGACCTGGTCCTGGGGGCGTGTCCCGGACGCTCCCGGCCCCCTCACCGTCCCTTCCCAGCCGAACTGGTGGAGCGCGTCGTGGAACCCACACACGATCGGGATGAAAAAGGGGTTGTCGACGTTCTGGAGGACGAACACGGCCCGGCGCTCGGTGAGTCCGTCGCCGGATTCGGTTTTCGAGGCGTCCCAGGTCGGCGGGGCCACCGCGGGGTGTCGGGGCGCAGTGAGGTCGCCCGGATCGGGCGCCTCCGGGGACCCGGGGTTCGTTTCGGTTGGGGGTTCGGTCGTCGCCGGTTCCCCGGTCGGTGCCGGTGTGTCGCGGCGGCCGTCGCTCAGGCACCCGGCCAGTCCCAGCGCTGCGCCCGCCGCGCCGACCTGTTTCAGTACGTCCCGCCGCGACATGCCGTCGCCGACCGCGATGGAGATCCTGCCGTCCCGGAGCACGTCCTCGGGATCCATGACCTCGCACACGCAGCCCCGGGTGAAAAAATCGTCGCCCGGGAGACCACTCATAGTGACTCGTGTAGGCAATTACCGTATCGACCGCCCGACTGCGGGCGGTCGGAGCGGTAACACGCTACACGAGTCATTATCATCTCTTCTCGACGTGGCGCACGTCCACCGCGACCCCGCGCGTACTCCCCGCC
>CAYSJP010000095.1:0-7876 GCA_964431395.1 uncultured Halobacteriales archaeon | reverse complement strand
CGCCGAGCACCCGGTGGAGGCGGGTGCGCGTCCGCGCGGAGGCGGCTCCGAAGACGGTGCCGTACGCGAACAGCGTCGGGATCGTTCCCAGGCCGAGCACGAACAGGGCGCTCGCGCCCGCGAGTGGATCCCCGCGGGCGAACGCATACAGGAAGGCGGGGTACAGAAGTGGGCAGGGAAGCAGGCCGTGCAGTCCCCCCAGCAGTGCGATCCGGGGGCCCTTCACCCACCGGTCGACCCGGTCGCCGATCAGTCGGTAGGCCCCCGCGAGCGCCCCGCCGCTCTCGAGGCGCGCGAGGACGCTCGTCCCGTTCAGGGCGTACCCGACCCCGACGGCGACGATGAGCACCCCGACGGCGATCCCGGCGACCCCCCGGACGCCGCGGGCGACCGAGAACACCGCCGCGGCGTCGACCACGAGGGCGCCCAGCGCCCCGAGCAGCCCGCCGATCAGGGTGTAACTCGCCGTTCGCCCGAGGTTGAACAGCGCGTGCTGGCGGATCTCGCGGACGGAGAGCGCGTCACGGCGCCCGGAGAGCCGGTCGGCGTAGGTCGTCACCAGGGGGCCACACATCCCCAGACAGTG
Organism: uncultured Halobacteriales archaeon; assembly: GCA_964431395.1. Taxonomy (GTDB): domain Archaea; phylum Halobacteriota; class Halobacteria; order Halobacteriales; family Hikarchaeaceae; genus CAYSJP01. The sequence goes on along the minus strand of CAYSJP010000095.1, from coordinate 7,290 downwards.
GGTGCTCCCGAGGAGTCCGATGGCGGCGAACACCAGCAGTTCGACCTCGCGTCCATCCCCGAGCGTGGAAGCCACGATCGGGACCGGATCGGGCATGTGGTGCTACTCCGCGACGCTGGTGGGCGCCGCGTCCTCCGAGAGCATCCAGTACAGGGATCCGGCGATCAGGACGACGCTCACCGTCGAGAGCCCGATCACCGGTGCGGAGCGGTCCAGCGCGAACAGCACGCCCGGCACGAGCCCGACCAGGGCGACGAGCGGCACGAGTCGGAGCGCAGTCGAGGACATGTCGGGCGCTTGCAAGTGGGCCGATATAAATCCCCGGTCGGTTTTCACCCCCCTGGAATCCGGAGCAGCGTTTAGAGAGAAGGGTACCTCGTCCCGACCGTGAGACGGGTCCAGCGGTCAAGCAGACGCATCGGTGATACCGTCGGTTCCAGGGTCGTCGAGCCGCCGGTATCTCCCCGGTGGGGGACGCGCCCGTCGGGCCACCATCGGCGGCTCCGTGCCAGGTCCAGTCGCCCGGTTCCGGGGACACCAGCCAGCGCGATCCCCGGATTCGACCGGCGACGGCGGTGGCCACGACGGACAAACGATCGATTTATCCTGCGCGACCGGGTGCACGCGAACACACGGGGGAACACATGCAATCAAGAGACACGAGACGCGTAACACGGCGGTCGGTTCTCCGCGGTGCGGCGGCGGGCACGGCGACGGCGCTCTCGCTGTCGGCTGCCGGGACCGCGGGGGCGGCGTCGCCGACGGAGTCGTCGCCGCCGGACATCGACGCATGGCTGTCGGACACGGGGAACTACGACGGGACGGTCGTCGACCGGACCGGCCAGGAGGAGGTGACGATCGACGTCGGCGCGCCGGGCAACGAGGGGAACCTCGCGTTCGGCCCGGCGGCGGTCCGGATCGACCCCGGTACGACGGTAACCTGGGAGTGGACCGGAAACGGTGGGCCACATAACGTGCTGACCGAGGCGGGTCCGGCCGACCTCAACAGCGGCGACGCGGTTCCCGACGAGGGGACGACCTACGAACACGCCTTCGATTCGGAGGGCGTCACGACCTACTACTGCAGCCCCCACAGGACACTCGGGATGAAGGGCGCGGTCGTCGTCGGCGACATCCAGGTCGGCGGGGCCGAGGTCCGCCCGGACTTCGGTGACTGGCTCGCGGAGGTCGACGGCGGCTACGAGGACGCCCGCGGCCAGGAGGAGGTGACGATCGACGTCGGCGCTTCCGGGAACGGGGGTAACCTCGCGTTCTCGCCGGCCGGCCTGTGGGTCGACCCGGGGACGACGGTTCGGTGGGAGTGGACCGGCCGGGGCGGCCCCCACAACGTCCTGACCGAGGAGGGCCCGGCCGACCTCAACAGCGGTGACGCGGTTCCCGACGAGGGGACGACCTACGAACACAGCTTCGAGGCGGGGGGTGTCACGACGTACTACTGCCAGCCACACCGGACCCTCGGCATGAAGGGCGGGGTCGCGGTCGGCGACGACGTCCCGACCGTCGCGGCCGGGGACGGCGGCGGCGACGGCGGCCCCGACGACGGTGGCGAGGAGGCCGGCGGCGACGCCGGGTTCTCGCTCCCGGGCGGCCAGCCGGGCGTATCGATCGTCCTCGCGACGTTCGGCCTCACCGCCGCGGCGGTGGTCGCGGTTCTGGCCTCGGAGTACCGCGGCGCGCTCGGCGGGACGGCCGACGCCGAGGAGCCCGCGTGGCCGGGATCGGAGGAAGGCATCGAGCGGGAGATCGACCACGAGGAGTTCGACCCGACCGGGACGGCGTCGCTGATCGCGCTGTACTTCCTGATCCTGGTCGGACTGTGGTTTTTCATGTACTTCGTGGAGTTTCTGGGCAACGGCCCGACGGTGATCGGATAGGAGGTGACACGACATGGAAGTCCATCGGTTCGAATCAGTGTGGGCGGTGGTATCGGTCGTCCTGATCGTCGCGTGGATCGGGACGGTGACCTACGGTGCGGTCGGCCCCGGCATCGCGATGATCGACGGCGAGGGCGGGGAGATCGACTCGGCGAGCGTCGGCGAGGCGCGAAACCCCGCGAACAACGTGACCTTCGATGGGGTCGACTCGTTCCGCGCGCCCGGCGTGTACGAGGCCGACGGCGAGAACAGCTACGACGTGTACCTCGTCGCCTACCAGTTCGGCTTCGAGCCCGGGAGCGGCGACCCGATCGAGGTGCCCGAGGGCGCGACCGTGACGTTCTACATGACGAGCGAGGACGTCGTCCACGGTTTCGAACTCGCGGGGACGAACGTCAACACGATGGCCATCCCGGGCCAGATCGCGCAGTTCACCGTCGAGTTCGACGAGCAGGGGACCCACGGGATCGTCTGTCACGAGTACTGCGGCGCCCAGCACCACAACATGGCCGGCCAGCTACAGGTCGTCAACGCCTCGGAGTTCGGGGGTGGGAACTGACATGGCGTTCGTCGACGAGTACCCCTTCGAGGCGAAGATCGTGCGCCTGTGTCTGGGCGTCTCGTTCGTCGCGCTCGGGATCGGCGGCCTGTTCGGGATGGTCCAGGCGCTCCACCGGACGAACGTGTTCCGGGGGTTCATCGACTCCACGGACTACTACACCCTCCTGACCGGTCACGGCGTCCTGCTCGTGCTCGTGTTCACGACGTTCTTCATCGCGGGGCTGTTCCTGTGGGCCGTCACGGGCAGCCTCGAACGGCCGGTTACGAGCCAGCGGCTCACGTGGTCGTGGTTCACTCTGATGACCGTCGGGACCGTCCTCGCGGCGGTCGCGATCCTGGGTGGGATCATCGACTTCATCCCCCTGAAGGCCGACGTCCTGTTTACCTTCTACGCGCCCTTGCAGGCCCACCCGATCTTCTATCTCGGTCTGGCGCTGGTGATCGTCGGGTCCTGGATCGCCGGCGCGAACTACTTTCTCTCCTACCGCGCGTGGCGAAAGGACAACACCGATTCCCGCATCCCGCTTCGCACCTTCATGGTGTTGACGACGTTCCTGATGTGGTATCTCTCCTCGATCGGGGTGGCGATCTCGGTCGTCGTGTTCCTGTTGCCGTGGTCGCTGGGCATCATCGATCAGGTGAACCCGCTTCTCACCAGGACGCTGTTCTGGTACTTCGGACACCCGGTCGTGTACTTCTGGCTGCTGCCGGCGTATCTCGGCTGGTACACCATCCTGCCGAAGCTGTCGGGCGGGCGGCTGGTCTCCGACCCGCTCGCGCGTGTGGTGTTCGTGCTCTTTCTCCTCCTGTCGACCCCCGTCGGCTTTCACCACCAGTACGTCGACCCCGGGATCGCCGAGGGGTTCAAGTTCATCGCCATGACGAACACGATGTTCCTCCTGCTGCCCTCCCTGCTCACCGCCTTCACCGTCGTCGCGAGCATGGAACACGGCGCGCGCCAGCGCGGCGGCACCGGTCTCCTGGGCTGGCTCCGGTCGCTACCCTGGGACAACCCCGCCTTCTCGGGGATGGCGCTCGCCGGACTCATGTTCGCCGCCGGCGGCTTCTCGGGCATGATCAACGCCGGGATGAACATCAACTACCTGATCCACAACACCCTCTGGGTGCCCGGACACTTCCACCTGACAGTGGGGACGGCCTTCGCGCTGACGGCGATGGCGCTTTCCTACTGGCTGTACCCCCAGATATCGGGCAAACGCCTCCGCCTGCGCGGGCTCGCGGTGATCCAGCCGTTCGTCTGGTTCGTCGGCATGGCCCTGATGTCGAACGCGATGCACCGCGCCGGCCTGGCGGGCATCCCGCGCCGGACCGCCGAGCCACAGTACGACCAGGTGAACTTCGAGGGGGTCGCCGGCACGGTCTCGGAGATGCGCATCCAGATCGCGATCGGGGGGACCCTGCTGTTCGTCGCCCTCCTCCTGTTTCTGGCGGTGATGACGGCGACGTGGCTCTCCGGCCGTGACTCCCCGGTCCTGGCGACCGACGTCGACAGGGCCCCGCTGTCGGGCGCCAGCGCGGGACCGCTCGTTCTCGACAACATCCGGCTGTGGACGGCCATCGCGATCGTCCTCATCGTGATCGCGTACAGCATGCCACTCTGGGGTATGATCTCCGGCGGCGTGCTCGACCCCGGGGCACCGCCGATCGTCCCGGACTGACCTCCTCCTCATGGAACGACGCACGCTGATTCGGCTGCTCGTGGTCCTCGGGATCGGCATCCCGCTGCTGGTCGAGGGGTTCACGTTCTTCGGACTGCTCGAAGCGCAACTGCTGGGGGGTGACGGTGACGCGACGCCGACGCCTGCCGTCGACGGCGTGACCCAGGGCGAGGAGGTGCTCCGGGCGACGGCGCCGACGGACACGCTCTCGACCGCGTCGCTCGCGGGGAACGGCCGGCCGGTGCTCACCCTCACCGTCCGGGTCGACAACACGGGCAACGCCTCCTACGAACTCCGGCTGACCGAGGTCAGGACCCGCGAGGGTGAGTCCGTCGCGGGTAGCGCCTCGACCGGCGTCCTCGCCCCGGGGGAGTCGGGGTTCGCCACCGGTCAGTGGACGCTCCCGGCGGGCGCGCGACCCGGATCGGTCACCGTGGTCGCCTTGATCGACCGGAACGGCGGGACCGAGCGAATCGAGCGGTCGGTCACGCTGGGCCGGCTCGCGAGGTGAACTCGACCCCGACCGCCGAGTGGATCACGTCTCCTCGGACTCGACGCGCGACAGCCGCATCGCGTTCCCCGTCACGGCGGCGGTCATACCCGCGTCGCCCGCCAGCACGGCGAGCCAGATCGGCACCACGCCGAAGGGGACGCCGGCAGCCAGGAGCGCCTTGACCGCGAGACTCGACCAGACGTTCCCCCGGATGACCCCGTCCGCCCGCCGGGCGAGGTCGTACAGGTACGGGAGCTTCGCGAGGTCGTCCGACAGCAGGGCGACGTCGGCGGTCTCCAGGGCCGTATCCGAGCCGGCGGCGCCCATCGCGACCCCGACCGTGGCAGTCGCGAGCGCGGGCGCGTCGTTGACGCCGTCGCCGACCATCGCGACGTCGCCGTACTCCTCGCGGAGCTCCTCGACGGCCGCGACCTTCTCCTCGGGGAGGAGTTCGGCGCGGTAGGCGTCGACGCCGGCCTCCTCGGCGATCGCCCGGGCGGTGCCCTCGTTATCGCCGGTGAGCATCACCGTCCGCTCGACGCCGAGTTCCGTCAGCCGCTCGATGGCGCGGGCCGCCTCGGGGCGGACCGTATCGCCCAGTGCGACGACGCCCTCGAGTTCGTCCTCGGTCCCGACGAGCACGACCGTCTTGCCCTCCGCCTGGAGGTCGGGGACGGTCCCGGCGAGCAGATCCAGACAGTCGTTGCGCTCACAGAGCCGGGTCGCGGTCCGGGTGACGACGCCGCCGTCGGTGGCGGCGTGGACGTGCGAGAGGTCGAATCCGAGTTCCTCGAACAGGCCGGGCTTGCCCGCGTAGTGGGTGGTGCCATCGAGGTCGGCGCGGACGCCCTCGCCCGAGAGCGCCTCGAAGTCCTCGATCCGGGCGTTCGCGCCGGACGCGGCCGCGTCCGGGGGGACGCCCTCGGCGCCGTCCGCGTGGTCGACGATCGCCTCCCCGATCGGGTGTTCGCTGCGCCGCTCGATCCCCCGGGCACACTCGAGAACGTCCGCCTCGGTGTTGCCCGCGAGCGGGACCACGTCCGTGACCGCGAGTTCCCCCTCGGTGAGCGTCCCCGTCTTGTCGAAGGCGACCGCCTCCACGTCACCCATCGCCTCGAGGTGGACACCGCCCTCGATCAGCACGCCGTTTCGCGCCGCGGCGGTGATGCCCGAGACCACCGAGACGGGCGTCGAGATGACGAACGCGCAGGGACAGGCGAGCACGAGGAGGGTGAGGCCGTACACGACGTAGGTGGGCCAGGCGGCGCCGAACGCCAGCGGCGGGACCAGCGCGAGCAGGACGGCGAACCCGACGACGACGGGCGTGTAGTACCCCGCGAAGCGGTCGACGAACTGCTCGCGTTCCGTCCGTTTCGCCTCGGCGCCCTCGACGAGTTCGACGATCCGCGAGAGGGTGGTGTCGCTTCCGTCGGCGGTGGCCTCGATCTCGAGGTAGCCGCTCTCCGTGATCGTCCCCGCGAACACGGTCTCGCCGGCGCTCTTGTCGACGGGCACCGACTCGCCGGTGATCGGCGCCTGGTTGACCGCGCTCTCGCCCGCCAGGACCTCGCCGTCGACCGGAATCTTCTCGCCCGGTCTGACGATGACCGTCTCGCCCGCTCGCACCTCGCTGGCCGGTACCGTCACCTCCTCGCCGTCGACGGCGTCGCCGTCCCCCTGGGGCGTCTCCGACGACCCGGTGTCCCGGCGGACCGTCGCCTCCTCGGGCGCGAGTTCCATCAGTTCCCGGAGTGAGGCTCTCGCCCTGTCCATCGCGTACTCCTCTAAGAGTTCGGCGATGCCGAACAGGACCGCGAGCGTCGCCGCCTCGAAGTACAGCGACTCGCCAAAGCCCAGGCTGGCCGCGATCGCACCCAGCACCGCGATCGACATCAGGAGGTCGATGTCGAGGTTCAGGGCGCGCGCCGATCGGTACCCACCCCTGAAGATCGCCCGCCCGCCCAGGGCGACGGCCGACAGGAAGAGGACGTCCGCGAGGGTGAACTCCGCGTCGAGAACGGCGGCGACGACCGTCTCGCCGGCGACGAGAAACTCCAGGCCCATCCCCGCCAGGAGGACGACTCCCCCGATCGCGGTGGCGATGGCCCGCCGACTCCGCCAGACGCTCTCCCGGTCGTCACCGTCCCGGTCCGACGCGTCGTCCGCCGCGCGGTCCGCGTCGGCGTCGGTCACCTCGTACCCCCCCGCCTCGACCGCCTCGATCACCGCCGCCGGCGAGACCCCGTCCGGGTCGTACGTGACGACCACGCGACCGGCCGCCGGGAGGGTGTCGTACGCGGCGACACCCGACACCCCCGCCAGCGCGTCGCCCACCGTCCCCGCACACGAGGCACAGTCCATCCCCGGGACCGAGAGCCGGAGGGTTTCGGCACCGTCCGTCGGTTCCGTCATTACCCCACGCTTGGGTCCGGATATTTATTAATATAGCTGTTAGTAAGACCCGTTTTGGTACCAACAGTTAATAAAAAAATGGAGATAGATTAATAAAACGGGTCACAGGAACCCGCTTCCGAGGGCGGCCATGTACACGATCACGAGAACGGCGTAGATGACGCCGAGCGAAACGACGATCTTGATGTGATAGAAGAACAGTTCGTCGCGCTCGGTTTCGGTTGCCGTCTCGTAGGCATCCATCTCGGCC
>CAYSJP010000094.1:0-7943 GCA_964431395.1 uncultured Halobacteriales archaeon | reverse complement strand
GTGACGCCAGGGCGCCGTCGACGGCACGAGGTGTAAAAGTTAATCCCGGTCACCGCGCAACCGGTCGGCATGGATGCCCACGAGTGGGTCGTGGCGGTCGAGGAGCGGTTCGCCGCGGTCGACCGGTTCCTCGAGGACCGGGGGACGGATCGTCTGACCGCCTTCGTCGCCGCGGTGGTCGTGGTCGGTCTCCTCGCCCGGCTCGTCGGTCTCGGGGCGCGGACCGCCCACTTCGACGAGGGGCGGGTCGGCTACTGGGCGCTCCACCTCGCGGAGACCGGCGAGTACTACTACTGGTCGGCCGTCCACGGTCCCTTTCTGCAGTTCGCCGACGCGACGATGTTCACCCTGTTCGGGGCGAACGACTTCACGCTGCGGGTGGTCGTAGCCCTGATCGGTGCCCTGCTCCCGCTTCCCCTGTTACTGCTCCGTGACCACCTGCGGGACGGCGAGATCGCCGCGGCGGCGGCGTTTCTGGCGTTCAACCCGGTCCTGTTGTACTACTCGCGGTTCTACCGGAGCACGGTCCCCGTCGTCGCGTTCTGTTTCGGCGCGTTCGCCTGTTTCGTGCGGTACTACGACACCCGGCGGGCTGGGTTTCTGTACGCCGGGACGGGCCTGCTTGCGCTCGGGTTCACCGCCAAGGAGAACGCCGCCGTCTACGTCATCGTCTGGATCGGCGCGAGCGGCCTCCTGATCGCCCACGAGTTTCTCCGCCCCCGGACCGCGCCGAGCGGCACCGCGTGGTTGCGCGCCCGGTGGAGGCGACACGTCGGGGACCGCGACCTTCCGGCCGCGCTACCGGGGGTCGGGAGGCGGGCGGCCGTCTCCACGGCGCTGTTCGTGGTCGTGATGTTCGTGTTTTACGCGCCGCGGGCCGGCCCGCCGGGCGGGATCGCTCCCGACGGCGTCGGCCTGGACACGGCGCTGGGCGACCCCACGCTGTTCCCCGCGCTGGTCGAGACGACGGCGTCCCACATCGCCGAGGGCTTCGAGTTCTGGTTCACCGACGCCGGCCAGGCACGCTCGGGGACCGTCCTGGGCCAGTACATCGTGTTTCTCGGGCGGACCGCGGAGGTGCTCGTGGGGTACGCCGCGTCGCTGGTGGGGCTGGCCGCCGCCGGATTCGTCGGCGCGTTCCGCTCCGCGCGCCGGCGTGACCTCGTCCTCTTTGCCTCCTACTGGGGGTTCGTGAGCGTGATCGGGTACCCGCTCGGGGCCGACATCTTCGGGCCCTGGCTCACCGTCAACGCACTGGTGCCGCTAGCGATCCCCGCAGGAGTCGGCGTCGCCATCCTGTACCGCTGGGGCCGGGAGGCGATCGAGGCCGACGACGGCCCGAGCGCCGGAATCGTCACCTTCCTGATCGTGCTCCTCCTCACGTACTCGGCCTGGACGGGCGCCGTAGCCGTGTACGCCACCCCGCAGTCCGAGGACAACGAACTCGTGCAGTTCGGCCAGCCGGCCGACGACCTCCAGTCGACGTTCGAGGAGATCGGGACCGTCGCCGAGAGCAACCGCGGAACCGACGTCCTGCTGTACGGCGAGTCGCTGTACGGGCCGAGGACTCCGGAGGACAAACAGATCGCCATCGAACCGGCGTGTGCGGACCTCCAGTCCACGCTCCCGATGCAGTGGTACATGCGGACGGAGGGCCTGACCGGCGCGTGTGCGCTGACCCCGGGGCAGTTACGGGAGCAGGTCTCGGACGGCCCGCCGCCGGTAGTCATCACCGATCCGGACCGGGCGGAGACGGTCGAGGCGCTCCTCTCAGGGTACGAGCGTCGATCGGTCCTGATCACCAGCTTCGGGGAGGGGGGCCCGGAGAACTCGGGACGGCTGGCGTTTTTCGTCGACACGAACCGGAGCACTGGCGGGTGACCGACGTCCACCCGGATCACGACGGCCCCGCCGAAAAAGAAGCTCTTTACCCCTTGTGGTCCAAGGATTCAACAACGCTGTGAGATCCGCACCACTCCGCGGGACCGCGGCCACCTCGGCGAGGTGTCCCCGGTGATCGAACCGCGGCTGCTCGTCCCTCTGTCCGACTCCAGCAGCCTCCGGGAGACGATCGCCTACGTGATCCGCCAGGCGACCGAACGCGTCGAGGAGACGGGTGACCCGGTGGAGATCCACCTCGTCTACCCGATGTCGGGGCTGCTTCGGTTCGACGAGGTGCCCCAGGAGGCAGAATCCGCCCGGACGCTTTTAGACCGGGTCGAGGTGTGGGCGGACGAGGACCTCGGCGAGGAGGTCGACGCCGTCTCCGTCGAGACCGCGCTGATCGGCACCGACGAGTACCTGTTCAGTCCGGGCGACTACGCCGACGTCATCGCCGGGTACGCCCGGGACCACGACCTCGACGTCGCGCTGCTCGATCCGGGGTTCAACCCGCTCGGAACGACGCCGCTCTTGCCCACCCTCGAGGAGGAGATGCAGCGGTCCGGGCTGGACGTCAGGAAAGCGCCGGTAACCATACGTCGGGGGAACCCGCTTTTAGTCCGGCGCGGGTCGCTCGAGCAGGCGCTCGCGCTGTTCGGCCTCTCGTTTCTGTTCTACCTGACGCTCGCGGGTTCGATCGAGCCGTTCGAACTCGTCACCGGCGCGATCACCGCGGGCGTCGTCGCGGGGTCCCTGTGGGGGGTCTCGCTCACGACGCCGCTCACGCCCTCCGGAACGGCGATACGGCTCGTCCGCGTTCTCCTCTTCGTGCCGTACCTCCTGTGGGAGATCACGAAGGCGAACGTCGGGATCGCGTACGTGGTGTTGCACCCCGACCTCCCGATCGACCCGGAGATGGTGGAGTTCGACGCGGCCGTCTGGTCCGCACTCCCCGTGACGACTCTCGCGAACAGCATCACGCTCACGCCGGGGACCCTGACCGTCGACGTCTCCAGACGCGAGTTCACCGTCCACACGCTCACCGAGAGTTCCCGCGAGGGCCTGCTCGGCGGGTCCCTCGAACGGGCGGTCCGGTTCGTGTACTACGGACGGTCGGCCGCTCGCATCCCGAGCCCGCGTGAACGCGGCGAGGGTGAATCGGACGGTAGCGGGGGAGACGACCGATGACCCTCGTCGACCAGATCCTGCTCGCGGCCGCTCTCGGGTTCGTTCTGACCTCCCTGGTGGGGGTCTACCGGATCATCCGTGGCCCCACGATGCCCGACCGCGTCATCGCGGTCAACGTCGTCGGGTCGAACGTCGTCATCGTCATCGCCCTGCTGGCGGCGGCGATCGGCGAACCCGGCGCGCTGGACATCGCGCTGGTGTACGCCCTGTTGAACTTCCTGTTGAGCATCGCCATCTCGAAGTTCTCCGTCGAGCGCGGGGGGTTGCCGCTGTGACGCCCCGCGAGATCGCGATCCTGGTGCTGGCTGCCGGCGGCGTCTTCTTCTCGCTGGTCGCCGCCGTCGGCATCGTCCGGCTGCCCGACCTGTACGCGCGGGCCCACGGCGCCTCGAAGAGCGAGACGCTCGGCGCCGTTCTCGTGCTTCTGGCCGTCGCGCTCGCGTTCGACGCCCGGCTGTCGACGGTGAAAACCGCCCTGCTCCTGTTTTTCATGTTCGTCACGAACCCGACCGCCGCGCACGCGATCGTCCGCGCGGCGACCGAACAGGGGATCGAGCCCTGGACGGGCGAGGAGGAGGACGCATGATCGGGACGCTCGACGCCGCGCTCCTCGTGTTCGTTCTCACCTGCGCGGTGGCGACCGCCCTCATCCGGGACGTTCTGGGGTCGATCATCGCCTTTAGCGCCTACAGCCTCGGGATCGCAGTCATCTGGGTGTTGCTACAGGCGCCCGACGTGGGACTCACCGAGGCAGCCGTCGGCGCCGGCGTGATGACCGTGCTGTTTCTCCTCACGATCGCGAAAACCGTCAGGCCGGCCGGCGACCGGGCGTTCGAACGCGTCGATTTCCGGGCGCTCGGCGTGTCTGTCGCCCTCGTCGCGGTGCTGTCGACGACTCTCGGCGCGCTGCCCGCGGCGGGCGACCCCGGATCGGCGGTCGCCACGTCGGAGGTGACGGGCTACTACCTCGAGAACGCGTACAAGGAGACCGAGGTGAAAAACGCCGTGACGGCCGTCCTCGCGGCCTACCGCGGGTTCGACACGCTCGGGGAGGCCGTCGTGGTGTACTCGGCGGGCGTGGGACTGCTGGTCGTGCTCCGCAAGGAGGTGTTCGGATGAGCGAATCCGGCGACGGTCCCGGCGGTTCCGGTCCACAAGCGCCGTACGTCGAGAGCCCGATCATCATGATGACCGTCCGGATCATCATCCCCTTCGTGTTCACGTTCGGGCTGTTCGTGATGTTCCACGGGGCGGACTCCTCGGGCGGGGGCTTCCAGGGTGGCGTCATCGTCGGCACCGTCGTGCTCATGCTCGGGGTCGCCTTCGGGATCGAGACGACCCGCGACTGGGTCGGCCCCGAACTCCCGATCGGCTTGATCGGCCTGGGCGTGCTCGCCTTCCTGCTGGCCGGCGTCGGCTCGGTCGCGCTGGGCGGGGGGTTCCTCGATTACTCCGTCTACGGGATCCCGAAGTCGTTCAAGTACGGCATCGAGTTCGTCGAACTGGCCATCGGGCTGATCGTCGCCGGGGTCGTGACGGGGCTGTTCTTCGTCATCGCGGCCGGAGACCGTGACGCCGGAGGTGAATCGACGTGATCGAGCCCCTCCTGGCCCGGAGCTACTACGTCGCCGTGTTCCTCCTTCTGGGGATCGGCGCCTACATCATGATGGCCGACCGGAACCTCGTCAAGAAGATCATCGGAATGAACGTGTTCCAGACGGGTATCTTCCTGTTTTTCATCGTGGCCGCGTTCGTCGAGGGCGCGAGCCCGCCGCTTTTGAGCGCCGAGGGCCCGTACGTCAGCCCGCTTCCGCACGTGCTCATCCTGACCGCAATCGTCGTGGGGGTGAGCCTCACCGCCGTCGCGCTCGGGCTCGTCGTCCGGATCTACGCGGAGTACGGCACGCTGAACGCCGAGACGATACGGGGGATGAAGCGCGATGAGTGATCTCGTCCCGCTGCTGGTCGCGCTCCCCATCTTCGGATCCGTCGTGGCCGTGCTGGCCGGCGTGATCAGGTCCCGGACCGGGTGGCCGGTCGCGGCCCTCGTCTCGACGGTCCAGACCGTCGCCGCGGTCGTGCTCGCCCGTCGGGCGTTCGACGACGGCACCGTCACATACGTCGTCGGCGGGTTCGAGGCGCCGTTCGGGATCGAACTCGTCGTCGACGGCCTCTCCGCGACCATGGTCGTGCTCGTGGCCGCCGTCGGCCTGGGAGTCCTGGGGTATGCCCGGGCCGCCGGCCCGCGGTCGAACGCCTTCTACGGGACGTACCTCCTGTTGATCGCCGGACTGACCGGCATGAGCGTCACCGGCGACGTGTTCAACCTGTACGTGTTCCTCGAGATCACGGGGCTGGCGGCGTACGCGCTGGTCGCCAGCGGCGAGGGCGGCGAGTCGGCACTGGCGGCGCTGAAGTACCTCATCGTCGGCACCGTCGGTGCGTCGCTGTTCCTCCTGGGGATCGGCTACGCCTACGTCGCCACGGGGACGCTCAACATGGCCGACCTCTCGGTGAAACTCGCGGAGGTGGGGTACACGACGCGGCTCGTCCAGGCGGCCTTCGGGCTCATGGTGATCGGCCTGTTCGTCAAGGTCGCCGTCTTCCCGCTGCACACCTGGCAGCCGACCGCCTACGCCGACGCGCCGGACACGGTCAGCGCCCTGATCTCGGCGCTGGTCTCGACCGTCGCGGCCTACGCCCTGATCCGGATCGTGTTCTCCGTGTTCACGGTCGGCTTTCTCGACGCGAACCAGCTGGCCCGCTCACTCCTCGTCGCCGCGGCCGTCGTCAGCATCGTCCTCGGGAGCCTGCTCGCGGTCGCACAGGACGACATCAAGCAGATGCTCGCGTACTCGTCGGTGTCGCAGTTCGGGATGATCGTCGGCGCCGTCGCGGTCGCCAACGGAACCGCCCTGACCGGGGCGTCGATCCACCTGGTCGGTCACGCGATCATGAAGGGCGGACTGTTCCTCGCCGCCGGGTCGATCGCGACGGCGACCGGTGCCCGGACCGTCGGGGAGTTCGAGGGGCTCTCCGAGCGCCTGCCGGCCAGCAGTGGCGCGTTCGGCGTTCTCGCGCTGGGCATGGTCGGCGTGCCGCCCGCCGTGGGCTTTGTCGGCAAGTGGTACGTCGCGCTCGGCGCCGTCGAGGGGGAGTTCTGGCCCCTGGCCGCCGTGATCTTTCTGAGCACGCTCCTGACGCTGTCGTACTTCGCGCGGCTCATCGAGCGGATGTACTTCCGTGAAACGGTCGGCGAGTCACCGCCGGTAGCGGCCGGGGCCGCCGATGAGACGACCGGGGTCGTCGCCGACGGGCGCGGAACCGAGTTTCCCTCCCTGGGGATGCGGGGAACCGTCGTGGTGGCGGCCGTGCTCGCCGTCGTCCTCGGCGTTCTCGCCTTCGGCTACGGTCAGCTCCTCGAACCGACGGTCGAAACCCTGCTCACATGACCGACGTCACCTCGCTCCGACCGCTCGCCGCGGTGGCCGTCTCCGCCGTCGCCATCGCACCGATCCTCGCCTCGCGGGGGCGACCGAACCTCCGGGAGGCCTGGACCCTCCTCGCTGCGGTGGCGAAGCTCGGCATCGTCGCCAGCATGGTTCCGGGGGTCCTCGACGGCCAGGTGTACGTGACCGACCTCGGGACGCTCGTTCCGGGGGTGGAGTTCGCGCTCCGGGCGGACCCGCTCGGGATCCTGTTTGGCCTGCTCGCGAGCCTGCTGTGGCTGGTGACCAGCTTCTACAGCATCGGCTACATGCGCGGACTCGACGAACACGCACAGACGCGGTACTTCGCGGCCTTCGCGGGCAGCCTCTCCGCGGCCATCGGCGTCGCGTTCGCGTCGAACCTGGTCGTCCTGTTCGTGTTCTACGAGCTGCTCACCGTGGCGACGTACCCGCTGGTCGCACACGACGAGACGGCGGAGGCGCGCGCCGCCGGGCGGAAGTACCTCGCGTACACCTTCGGCGGCGGCGTCGTCGTGCTGGCGGGAACGGTACTCGTGTTCTGGACGACCGGCACGACCGCCTTCACCCCCGGCGGCATCGAGGGACTCGCGAACGCGGATCCCGCCGTCGCCCGCGCGGCGTTCGCCTTGCTCGCGGCGGGTTTCGGGGTGAAGGCCGCGCTCATGCCCTTACACTCGTGGCTGCCCGACGCGATGGTGGCGCCGACGCCCGTCTCGGGGCTCCTGCACGCGGTCGCGGTCGTCAAGTCCGGCGTGTTCGGGATCGCCAGGGTCGTGCTTGAGGTGTTCGGCCCCGAACGGATCGCCGAGATCGGCATGGGGCTGCCGCTGGCCGCGGTCGCCGCGTTCACGATCGTCGTCGCGAGCCTGATCGCGCTCCGCCAGGACAACCTCAAGCGCCGGCTGGCGTTCTCGACGGTGAGCCAGCTGTCCTACATCGTCCTGGGGCTCGCGGTCGGGGCCACGGCCGCCCCCGGGCGCGCCTCCGCGTTCGCGCTCGCCGGCGGCCTGCTCCACATCCCCGCCCACGCGTTCATGAAACTCACCCTGTTTTTCTGTGCCGGTGCGGTCCACGTCGAGACCCACACCGACGACATCTCGAACATGGCGGGGATCGGGAGGCGGATGCCGCTGACGATGGCCGCCTTCGGAGTGGCGTCGCTGGGGATGGCCGGCATCCCGCTTCTCGCCGGCTTCGTCAGCAAGTACTTCCTGCTCGTGGGCACCGTCTCCGCCGGCCAGGTCGTGTTCACCGCCGCCCTGCTCGTCTCGGGGATCCTCAACATCGCGTACTTCTGGCCGGTGGTGTACACCGCCTTCTTCGAGTCCCCGGGCGAGAGCGATCCGAAGCCCCTGATCGAGGGCGTCCCCGGCGGCCGGTTCGGCGAGCCGAACGTCGCGCCCG
>CAYSJP010000093.1:0-8172 GCA_964431395.1 uncultured Halobacteriales archaeon | reverse complement strand
GGTGTCGTTGGTCCCCTTCGCCTGACCGTTTGTGAACTCCCGGAGCCGCCCCCGGTAGGCCCAGCTGTCCCACAGCGGCGTCTCGTGGACCCGCAGGCAGAGATTCCGGGACTTCTGGGTGGAGAGCGCGAGCGTCTCAAATCGCCCCCCGTCGGCGTTCTCGGACACTGACAGCACTCCGTCTTCGACGGTCACGCCCTCAGTCGCACCGGTGGCGGCGTCCCACTCCTGCTGGCTGTCGACCGTGTAGTACGTCTCCGGCTCTGGCGTCGCAGTAGGCGTACCGGTCGGCGTCGCCTCCGTCGTCGTCGCCGTCGTGGCCGGGCGTCCGTCCGTCGTCGAATCCATCGGATCGGTCGCCGTCCCCGTCGCGGTGTCCGCCGGCGAGACCGTCCCACCGCCGTCGCCGCCACACCCCGCCAGGCCGGCCACGCCGAGCGTGCCCAGAGCCGCTATGAACCGGCGCCGGTCAGTCGAGTCGTCACCACCGTCTTCTCGAGTCATGATCATGCTCCATGTCACCCTCGTACAAATGACTGTCGATGGAAAGTACAAGAGAATGACAAGAAAGGTGGCGTCACAGCCGCGTCCGGCGCTGCCTCGCTCGCTGCGCGAACGGGACGGGAGAAACGGAACCGAGCAACGCTGGCTCCGTCACGACCGGGATGTCGTGGGAAGTTTCAATACGCTCGGGAGAATTGATAGGGCACATGAACGACCCCGAGGATCCCGTCACCCGGACCGATCGGCGTAGCGTCCTGGGACTGCTGAACGCGGTGGGTGTCGCCTCCCTCGCAGGCTGTCTGAGCGGCGACGGCGGAGGGACCGAGCCGGCGCCGACCGATACTGACACCGTCCGGTCGGCCACGAGCACGTCCGCGACGGACACCACCACGAGCAGGCCGACGTCGACCGCGACGGCGACTCCAGTACCCGATCCGCCCGCACAGTTAGACGTCGTCGACGGGTTCGAGACTGGCGACTACCGGAACTTCACGCCACTGTACGTCGGCTCCGAGTCGTCGTGGATCAGACCACAGGCGACGATCATCTCCGAGGACCCGATCTCCGGGGAGCACTCGCTGCGCTGGTCGGCGAACCAGGATCCACAGCGCTGGGTGCTGGTCAGCAACGCCTTCCAGCTCAACCCGCCGATCGAGGCCTCCGTATCGGTTCGGATCGACGACCGGCGCATCGAGGAGTACGCTGTCGGCATCGCCATCGCGGAATCACAGGCCGACGCGGCGGTCCTCCGGACGACGTTTTCCGGCCTCGAACTCGCGACGGACACGTGGGACGGCGATCCGGTGGATTCGACCGAGGACACCCTCCAGATATCCGAACCGTACGAGCTCTCGATCGGGCTCTCTGGAGGGACGGTGACTGGGGTGGTCCGGGACGAAGCGGGGACCGAACTCGCCCGCGTCTCCGGCGACGTGGCGCTCGAGCCGAACGTGATCGCCCTGTACGTCGACACGGCGGCCGGGGCTGAGACGACGGTGACCTTCGACGACGTGCGCGTGACCGGCGATCCCTACCGCGTCCGCGCCGGGGAGTGGACCCGCGCACAGCCCTTCGTCGTCTTGGATCGACCGCCCGAACTCACCCAGGACCAGGGCAACTGGGTCGGGGCACAAGACGTCATCAAGGAAGACGACCGCTACCGGATGTGGTACCGGATCCGGAGCAACCAGGGTCGGGGGCAGGGATTCGGCTACGCCGAAAGTCAGGACGGCTACGACTGGGAGAAGTCGAACGAGAACCCCGTCATCGTCCCCGACTTCGGCCAGGATAGCATGGAGGGGATCACCGTTTTGAACGTCGATGGCACCTATCACGCCCTGTACTGCATCGACAACGGCCCCTGGAACACCGTCCACGCGACGAGCCAAGACGGGATCGACTGGACCGACCACGAGATCGTCGTCGATCGGAACGCAAAGGACCCCATGGCCGCATACGTCAATGGCACCTATTACATGTACCTCATTGCGGGCTCTGACTTTCTCATCTACACGTCATCGGATGCAATAAACTGGACCCACGAGAACACGATTCCCACGGCGGACAACGTCCACAGTCACCCGAGTATCTACTACGTCGAGGAGACCGAAACCTTCTGGCTGTACGCCTTCGTCGAGAACGGCGGTGGTGCCCGTCCTGCGAGAGTACGTCGCGCCCCCTCCGAAGACGGGATTAATTTTGATGAACTGACCGAAACGTGGCACGACCCTCTCGTCGGGCTCGATCACCGACCCATCGGCGGGATCGACTATGGCTCGTTCGCGACCGACGGCCACCAGCATCTGCCCCACGATCGCCGCCTTCCGATGTACTACCAGTCCCGCCACAATTATACCAACAACCCGCCCGACTGGCAACACACTGGCGACGGTGTCATCACGCTCGCGGGGCAGTTCTCCGGGCTGTTCGAGGGGGTCGCGACCCATGTTGACGGCGATGCGTACGACTACCACGAGTTCCCGCTCGAAGCCGCGTCGATCGCCGACCTCGATGTTGAGGCGACCGATCCCGCGACGATCACGGTGGACTCGTGGACGCCGGCGGCGACGACCGCCGCGACGGGCACCGTGCGGACCGAGACGGAGACGACGATCACCGTGTCGGCGTCCGCGCTTGCCCCCGCGGCCGACTACACCCTCGGCCTCGGCGACGTCTCCGCCGGCGCCACCACCGACGGCGACGGCGCTGCCAGTTTCGAACTCGCCGTCCCCCCCGACACCGCCACGGGGTTCGAACTCGCCCGTGGGACCGACGACGACGGATAAGGGACTCCGATGGTCACGATGGCGGCGCGCTCTGACGTGATCGTCTCCGTTCCGTGAACTGCTGCCCGGCCACCCTCGACACGCTCGCCGGGGCGCCCGCGTATCGACCGGAGAAGCCCCCGGCGGTTCCGCCTCGACCGCCGGTGAAAACAGCCACAGCCACGGATCCTGCGGATCACAAGAATTATTTAATACAGACGTCAGTTACACCTATGACGACGACGAGCGCATCGAACAGGCTCGGGTTGGCGACCCCGGGAGTTCCCGGGACCGTCCGGGATTGGATCACACGGGCGGGCGGGCGCCTCCCGGTTCGCTGTACGGATCACGACGGCGTCCGGGCGTACCCGGACGGGGATAGCGATGGATAGCCGACGCCCGTTCCCGGACGTGTGGGCGGCGCCCCTCCTCCTCCTCGTGGTCCTGTTCGTCGTCCTCGCGCTTCTCGTCTTTCTAGGAAGCGCCGCCGCACAGCCGGCGGATGTCGAGGAGAACGCGACCGACAGCGACGATCCGAAAACGAAGGAGGTCATGTTCGTCGCCGACCGTCAGGGTTCGGGGGGCACCAGGCCCGCCGGGCAGGAACCGGCATCCGACGACATCCTCGCCTGGCGTGACTACACCGTTCGGCAGAACCCCGATTTCATCTTCGACATCGGTGACCTCGTCGAGCGGGCCAACCAGGACTGGATCGACAGCTACCATGCGAACAACTCCTACGTCGTCGAGAACACCGACATCGAACGGGTCTGGTACGGCTCCGGCAACCACGACGGCATCAACGGCGAACGCCGCGACGTCTATGAGTGGGGCGGCGTCGAGGGGTTCTACAGAAAGGGCAACCGGACGTCGCTGAACTACGCCGTCGAGAAGGGCAATACCGCCTTCGTGATGCTCTCGCCGCTGTACTACAACGACTACCCCAACGACGACAAGGAGTACTCCATCGGCCATCCCGGCGGCGACGACCTGGCCCCGCCCGACCAGCTTCACATCCTCTCGAACCGGACGAGGCAGTGGTTCACCGAACGGATGAACTACTACTGCTCGAACGACTACAACATCGTCGTCATGAGCCATACCCCGCTGTACGACTCCAACATCGCGAGTTCCGACTGGTACGACGTCCAGAACAAGGCCTGGCGCAACAGCACCGAGTACGTTCTCGAGACGTACCGGGAGACGTGCTCGCCCGCCCTCCATCTTAATGGCCACCAGCACGCCAACACCTACGACTACATCCCCAACCACGGCAGTGACGACGACACGACCAACGGTGGCTCGGTCGTGTGGGGCAGCAGCGACCCCCGGCTCCCCGACGACACCATCTACGCGATGGTGCCGGCCATCTGGATCGACCACGGCATCGGCGCGAACGAGCCCGCGGTCCGGATCATGAACCTCACCCAGGGCGCGACCGCCGCGACCATGCGGACGATCGACGTCGAGAACGGCGAACAGCTCCCCAGCACGTACAACGACTCCTCGGACACGATCCAGGAGTTCACCGTCCCGTTCGACCATCCCGTCGACCTCGGCGACGACGCGGAGTCCAACGAGATCGACCGCTTCGAACAGCCGTGGGCGGTCAGCCACTACAGTAACGAAGAGGGCGACACCCAGTGGTGGAAACACATGAAGGGCCTGTATCACGACGAGAGCGGCTGGGTCCACATGCGGTGGCGGTACAGCGAGAGGCGGGACTTCCAGGAGTTCGACCTGAGCAAGGTCGAGCAGCCGGCGGATAACCTCGTCGGCGTGTCGACGGAGTTCGCATCGGGTGACAGCTACGCCGAACTCGCTAACGCCGAGTGGAAAGACGACATCTCCGACGTCGAGGACGCGAAATACCTGAAAGCGAACGTCTCGTTCACGATGAGCTCCTCCGAGGCGATCGGATCGAACCTGACGATCACTGACGTGACCGTTCATAGTTCCGCCCCGAAACCCCGCTTCGAGGTGTCGAACTTGGAGGCGCCCGCGAGTGCCGCCCAGGGAGAGACGGTCACGGTTACTGCCACCGTCACAAACGTCGGTGACGTTGGGGGATCGACGCTCACCGAGTTCGTGTTCGCCGGGGACGCCCTGCTGAACCAGTCGGTCACGCTCGGGCCCGGGAACGCGATGGAAGTGAGCTTCGAGGTGCCCACCTCCGGGATCGACCCGGGGAGCTATACCCACGGCGTCCGGGCCGGCAACGCCAGCGAAACCGCACAGATAGCGCTCGAAAGTCAGGCGACGGACCCCTCGACGGGAACGGATCCACCAGCGACCGGAACGACGACCGACACGGGCGGCCAGCCCGGGTTCGGGGTCGGGATAGCCGTCGTCGCACTCCTGATTGCAGGGCTGTTCACTCTGCTTCGGTCCCGGAACCGGTAGCTCTCGCTGGCCCCGGTTCGAATCTCGCGGTCGGTCGAAACGCCCTATCGAAGAGTTCCCGGTCGGTTTCGGGGACTACCCCGACGGGGTCCCGCGTGCGTACAACTCCCCGATGAACGATCCGTCTTTCGCCTCGTCGTAGACCCGGATGTCGTCGAGAGTGCCGTTCAGCGCATTGGAAGGGACACCATCGATGTCGAAGTGGACGCCGAGGAACAGTTCCTGCTCGTTGGTGATCGGCGTTCCCGTGAGCTGTTCGGACTTGACGCTGGAACCGTCCACGAACCACTCGACGGTGCTGTTGTCGTAGTCGTATGAAGCCGCCAGGTGGTACCACGTCCCCGTCGACAGCGACTGATCCACCGCGGAGACGCGGAGAGTCGATCCGTCGTTGTAAACGAACGTCGGCGCTCGAGCGGTCGTCAGGCCCCCGGCGTCCTGGTACCCGCCGAGGATAATCTGGTAGGCCAGGTTCGAGTCGTCCACGCCGTCGTCGGTCTTCTTCGAGATCACGCCCATCTGGTTCATTGACGACTGTGGGTTGACCCAGGCGGCCAGCGTGAAGTCGCCGGTCTGGACCTGCAGGGAGTCGCTGTGGTTGACCTGCACCCAGTCGTCACCGGAAAGCGCCAGCCCGTCGGCGATGACGCCGGCGTCGACGCTCGGATCACCGACGAACGTCCCGTCGTTGCCGTTGGGGGACTGATCGGCGACGGTGTCATCCGAGACGGTCCCGGAGTCGAAACTCCAGTGGGCGGACAGCCCCGCGCTGACGTCGCCGGTGAACACGCTCACCGTCGCCGAAAAGGCGACGTCGGCGGCGTCGGTCGTCGTCTCGAAGTGCACGGTGCCCTCGACGGTGTACTGGCCGCTGGCGTCCTCGGGGGCGGTCAGCTCCCAGGCGAGATCCCGGGAGCCCTGTGTCTCGACGCTGTCGAACTCGGTCTGTTCGGTGGCGGTCAGGGTCCACCCACCGCCGGGCGCCTGGAGCTCCACACTCACGTTCCCCACGGGGTGGACGTAGGGGTTGACGAGCGACCCGGTCAGGGTCGTGGTACCGCCTTGCGAGGTGGACGCGCCGTCAAGCGAGACCAGAGAAGGCGGGTCCGGCGGGAGCGGCTGCTCGGGCGTGTCCTCCCCCGGCGTGGTCGTTTGCGTTTCGTTGTCGGTCGGGGTGGTTGCCGCGGTGTCGGTGGGTACCACCGTCTCCGTCGCGGTGTCGGTTTCCGCCGCCGTGTCGGTGGGCGTGTCGGTGTCGTCGCCGTCGCCCCCACAGCCGGCGATCCCGGCGGTCAGCGACATCCCAGCCAGGGTGAGCAGCCGGCGGCGAGGGAGGGATTTCTCCTTCTGACCTGGTTTCACTCGGGCTGAGTCGTCGTCGGACGCCATGGGCTAAGGGTGCGTACGCCGATTAATAAATGTACCGAGGAGTCAACCTTGGCGTCGTGTGCGACTCTGGATCGACGAACCCCGCGCCTCTCCGGGAACAGGATGCTACCGTCCAAGGCCCGACGAAGCGATCACGGTCGACACGCGGGTCGTACCCTAGAGGTTGCCCAGCGCGTACAGTTCTCCGACGAACGCCTCGCCTTTCGCCTCGCTGTAAATGCGGACGTCGTCGAGGGTGCCGTTCAGAGCATTGGAAGGGGCACCATCGATGTCGAAGTGGACGCCCAGGAACAGCTCCTGCTCGTTTGTGATCGGCGTCCCAGAGAGCGACTCCGTCTTGACGTGGGTCCCGTCGATGTACCAGTCCACCTCCGTGTTGGCGTGGTCGTAGGAGGCCACCAGGTGGTACCACGTCCCCGTTGACAGTTCCTGATCCACCGCTGATACGTCCAGCCCTGACCCGTTGTGATAGACGAACGTCGGCGCACGCGTGGTCGTCACGCCTCCAGCGGCATCGTACCCGCCGAGGATAATCTGGTAGGCGAGATCGCTATCGGGGGCGCCGTCGTCGGTCTTCTTCGAGATCACCCCCATCTGGTCACCCGCGCCACCGGACTGGGGATTGACCCATCCCGCGAGCGTGAAGTCGTCGGTCTGGACCTGCAGGGAGTCGCTGTGATCGACCTGTACCCACTCGGGGTCGCTGCTCAGGGCCAAGCCGTCGCCGACGGTGCCGGTTTCGACGCTCGGGTCGCCGACGAATGACCCGTCGTTGCCGTTGCCCGACTGGTCCGAGACGGTGCCATCGGAAACGGTGTCCGACTCGAACGTCCAGTGGGCCACCAGCCCCTGATCGAGGGTGGAGTCTCCGGACGAGCCATCCAGCCCATGTAGGTCTCCGATGAACGATTCGTCCTTCGTTTCGTCGTAGATGCGGACGTCGTCGAGCATACCGTCCAGAGGCTGGTCGGCGCCGCCGCTACTGTTGAAATGAGCGCCGAGGAACAGTTCCTGCTCGTTGGTGATCGGCGTCCCGGACATATCCTCCGTCTTCACGCTGGAGCCGTCTATGAACCATTCGACGGTGCTGTTTTCGTGGTCGTAGGAGACAGCCAGGTGGTACCACGTGTTCGTCGACAACTGTTGATCCACCGCCGAGACGTTGACTCCCGACCCGTCGGCATACTGGAACGCCGGAGCACGCGTCGTCGAGACGCTGTAGCCCCCGATAGTCATCTGGTAGGCGAGTTCATCGTCGCCCACGCCGTCGTCGGTCTTCTTCGAGATCACCGTCTGCTGGTTCGTTTCCACCTCGGTATTGACCCACGCGGCCAGCGTGAAGTCCCCGGTCTGGACTTGCAGGGAGTCGCTGTGATCGACCTGCACCCAGTCGCCGTCGCTGTGCAGCGACATCCCGTCCCCGGCCGCGCCGGAACCGACCTCCGGATCGCCGACGAACGACCCGTCGTTGTCGTTGCCTGACTGATCCGAGACACCCCCGTCAGAGACGGTGTCCGACTCGAAACTCCAGTGAGCCGATAACCCCTCGCTGAGGTCCGGGCCGCCGCCGCCATCGCTCTCGACGGCCCGCGCGAGCACGCGGAAGCCGTTG
>CAYSJP010000092.1:0-8188 GCA_964431395.1 uncultured Halobacteriales archaeon | reverse complement strand
CACCCCAGGGAGGGCGCCGCGTCGATGGTCTCGGAGTTCGTCGACGTGCCCCTCATCAACGCCGGCGACGGCGCCGGCCAGCACCCCACCCAGACCCTGCTCGATCTGTACACCATCCGGAAGAGCCACGGGCTCGATGGCCTGAGGATCGGGATCATGGGCGACCTGAAGTACGGCCGGACGGTTCACTCGCTCGCGGCCGCGCTGACGAACTTCGACGCCCGCCAGCACTTCATCAGCCCCGAGAGCCTGGGGCTCCCGGCCAGCGTGCGCTACGACCTCCACGAGGCGGGCGCGCAGGTCCGGGAACACACCGAGCTCGAGGGGGTGCTTCCCAGCCTGGACGTCCTGTATGTCACCCGGATCCAGCGCGAGCGGTTCCCCGACGAGGAGGAGTACCGCGCGATCGCGGGCGAGTACCAGGTCGACGAAGCGACCCTCGAAGTGGCCGACGACGATCTGCGGATCATGCATCCCCTGCCGCGGATCGACGAGATCGCCCCGGAGATCGACGACACCGACCACGCGTGTTACTTCGAACAGGCACACAACGGCGTCCCGGTGCGGATGGCGCTTCTGGACTTCATGCTGGAGGGTGCCTGACGATGCCGGACAGACAACTGCGCGTCTCGAAGATCGAGAACGGTACGGTGATCGACCACATCACCGGCGGCCAGGCGCTGAACGTCCTCGCCCTGCTCGGCATCGACGGTTCGACCGGCGAAGCAGTCAGCGCCGCGATGAACGTCCCCTCCGACCGGCTCGGCCGGAAGGACATCGTGAAAGTCGAGAACAGGGAGCTGAGCGAGGCGGAACTCGACGTGCTCTCGTTGATCGCGCCGGACGCGAGCATAAACATCATCCGCGCCTACGAGGTCGTCGACAAGAAGCGCGTCGAGCGCCCGGATCGTGTGACCGGCGTGCTGGCCTGCCGGAACCGCGAGTGCATCACGAACACGAACGAGCCGGTCGACGCGAAGTTCGAGGTGCTCCCCGACGGCGTCCGGTGTGAGTACTGTGGCACGATCATCCGCGAGGACCTCGCCGACCACCTCGCGATCTGAACCGCCCGGCGACGGGCACGCGGTACTACTGGACGGGCGCGCCGGAACCGGCAGCGTGAGGGGTAACGGAAATCCCTATGAGTGACGACGGATAAGTGGAGATACGATGACCAAGCGACACGTCTCGCTTCCCGAGGGAGCCGAGGCGGGCGTCACGGCGTTCATCGAGGACGTGGACGACCGGCTGAGCGGCGCCACCGCCGAGGACACCTGTGCGGTCGTCGAGGACGTTCTCGTCGACCTCTTCGGTGACAGGGAGGCCTACGAACGGTGGCAGGCGGGCACGTCGGTCACCCCCGCCGAGCGCGTCCGACTCCAGGGGTACGACCCCTGTAACTCCACGGTCGAGAGCGAGTACTACGCCGAGGTCGAGACCGACGAACGCTTCGAGCGCTCGAAGCATCTCCAGTGGCTGTGGCGGCAGTTCGACGCCACGCCGATGGCCGACAACGTCGAGTTCGCGCTCCGCTTTCGCCGGATGCTCGCCTCACATCTCTTCGCGGACTGCGGGGAGAACTGCCGCTTCTTCAAGGGTATCAGCTTCACCTACGGCCACAACATCTCCGTGGGCGACAACGTGGTCGTCCACGACGACGTCCATCTCGACGACCGTGGCGAGCTCACGATCGGCGACCGCGTCTCCATCTCCGACGGCGCCCACGTCTACTCCCACGACCACGACGTGGTCGACCAGACGGAGATCCGCAACTACCACACGACCATCGCGGACGACGCCCGGGTCACTTACGACGCGATGGTGCGTGCCGGCTGCCGTATCGGCGAGAACGCCCTCGTCGGCGCCCGCGCCGTCGTCCAGTCGGACGTCCCGAACCACCACATCGCCGTCGGCACGCCCGCGAAGTCGGTGAAGGTAAAGCCCGGCTTCGAGGACGAGGCGATTCCACTCGAGGAGGCGGGCGAGCGCCGCCAGGACGACCGCGAGATTCCCTACGCCCATCCCCCGGATCTCGACCGCTTCGACGAGTTCGAGCGTCCCGCCGAGTACTCCGTGCCCGCCGAACCACACAGGGAGCCGTAGCGTTTCGACGGTCACCCGACACGCCGGAAGGAAGGTTTCAAGCGCGCCGCGCGGGACCATCCAGGTATGGACGAGCCACTCAAGGGCTTTCGCGACCTCTATCCGGAGGAGATGGCCGCCCACCGGGCAGTCATCGACGCCGTCGAGGGGGCGGCCCGCCGGTACGGCTTCCGCGAGATCGCCACGCCGACGCTCGAACCGACGGAACTCTACGTCGAGAAGTCCGGCGAGGAGATCACGGAGGACCTGTACCACTTCGAGGACAAGGGCGGCCGCGACGTGGCGCTTGCACCCGAACTCACGCCGACGGTCGCCCGGATGGTCGCACACAGGGGGAAGGCCCTCCCGAAACCGATCAAGTGGTTCTCGACGCGGCCGTTCTGGCGCTACGAGCAGGTCCAGCAGGGCCGTTTCAGGGAGTTCTACCAGACCAACATCGACGTCTTTGGGTCGGCGGAGCCGGAGGTCGACGCCGAGGTGATCGCCGTCGGCGCCGACGTGCTCACCGGTCTCGGACTCTCCGCCGAGGACTTCGAGTTCCGCGTCTCCCACCGGGACATCCTCGGCGGCGTTCTGGAGTCGATGGACGCCTCCGTCGACACCGCCGAGGCGATCCGCGCGGTCGACAAGCGCGCAAAGGTCGATCGGGCGGAGTACCTCGCCCTGCTCGTCGACGCGGGGCTGTCCTACGACGGGGCCGAGCGGTTCGACGACCTGCTGGTCTCCGCCTCCGGCGATCTCGACGAACTCGTCGACTTCGCGGAGAGCGACCGCGTCGAAGCGGCGGTCGCGAACCTCCGGGCCGTCCTCGATGCGACGGAGGACTTCGGCGTCCGGGAGTTCTGTGACGTCTCGCTCACGACGGCACGGGGGCTGGACTACTACACCGGCGTCGTGTTCGAGTGCTTCGATTCGACGGGCGAGGTGTCCCGATCGGTGTTCGGGGGCGGCCGTTACGACGACCTCATCGAGTCACTGGGCGGGCCCGACGTGCCCGCCGTGGGGTTCGCGCCGGGCGTGATGAACTCGACGCTACCCCTCCTGCTCCAGCGCGCCGGCGTCTGGCCGGCCGAGGAGCTTTCGACGGACTACTACGTCCTCCAGGTCGGGGAGACCCGGGCAATCGCGGCCCGGATCGCCCGCGACCTCCGGGAGCGCGGCCACGTCGTCGAGACGGACCTCTCGGACAGGGGGTTCGGATCGCAACTCGACTACGCCGACTCGATCAACGCCGAGACGACGGTGATCGTCGGCGAGCGCGACCTCCAAAACGACGAGATCACGATCAAGGACATGGCGTCGGGAGACCAGGTTCAGGTTCCCGTCGACGACTTTCCCGGGGAGCACGACCGGCCCACCTACGACGACCTCGATTAAACATCCCCGTGGGAAACGCGGGGCAAGCGGCTGAACGGTGGTCCGTTGCAAGGAGTGACGGCGCGTATCCACGCCGTGAATCGGCGTGGTATTGCGCCCGTTCGGCTCATCACCGGGACGCCGCGAACCACACGATATATACTATAATTGATAAAACAGCGTGACGCATAGAGGGCGCATATCCGGCACGCTCTGACGGCGCCCCAAAACGAGATGGCCAGCGGTCCCCACCGACATCTCACCCACCGGATCGACTCGCCGCGCTCGTCGCGTGGTGATCCGACCCATGTCACCCCGTCTCGCGTAGCCTTCTTGTGATTCTAGCCCCTATCGTTGGTATGAGATACACCCCGCTAAACAGGTGGTTTTACTGAACTCAGCAACGACGTTCCTGACACGAATCACCCGACCGACCGTCCCTGCACGGTATCGCGACGCGGGCCTGTTCGTCCTACTCGCTGCCCTGTTCGGCGGCGCATTTGTCGCGATTAAAACAGGTCTTCGCGAACTCCCACCGGTGTTGTTCGCGAGTCTCCGGTTCGATATCGGCGGGCTCGCGCTGCTGTCGTACCTCGCGCTCACGCGTTCCCGATCCGCGTGGCTCCCACGAACGCGAAGCGACCTGCTCGGGGTCGGCGTCGCGGGTCTGTTTCTGGTCGCACTCAACAACGGCCTGTTGTTTCTCGGCCAGGGGGGGATCACACCCGGGATGGCTTCGATCATGTACGGGCTGAACCCCGTGCTGGCGCCGATCTTCGCCTGGTGGTTGCTCGGCGATCGTCTCTCCTGGCCCGGAGCGCTCGGTATCGGCATCGCGCTGACCGGCGTCGTCATCATCGTCCGGCCGTCCTCGTCGGCAGTCACCGACACGAACTCGCTTGGACAGCTTCTCGTGATGGGGTCCGCCACCGCCGTCGCCCTCGGAAGTGTTCTCCTCAAACGGATCAGTCCACGGATGGAGAGCATCGCGCTGACCGGCTGGGGGATGGCCGTCGGCGCGGTCGTTCTTCATGGGGTCAGTCTCGCCGCCGGGGAGCCACAGACGAGCGTCGTCGGCATCGCCCCCGTGACAGTTCTGAGTCTGTTCGTCGTCGGGATCCCGTCGACGGCCGTTGCCTACGCGATTCACTTCGGGTTGCTGGCGCGGGTCGGCCCGGTGCGGGCAAACCTGGTGGCGTACGTCGTGCCGTTTTTCGCCGCACTGACCGGCTGGGTCCTCCTCGGCGCGGCCGTCTCGGTGTGGACTGCTGTCGGCTTTTTCGTCGTCATGGCCGGATTCGCGATCGTCGAACGGAACACGCTCAGGTGGGAACTGTCCCGCCTCCGAACCGGGATGGGCGAACGGGATCTACCACCGCCCACGGCACCACCCTCTGACGACTGATCCGCCGGCGGAATGCACTGTTCCCTCCGACGGTGTACATGCTGGTGGTTTGCCGTGCGTGGCCACACGTTCGAGAAAGCGAGTCACCCCCGACACCGACAAGTTCGCCGGACCCGAATACGTATCGTGCGCGCCTTCCGGATCGCCTACGACGGCACGCCGTTTCACGGCTTCCAGCGCCAGCCCGACGTGCCGACGGTCGAGGACGCCCTGTTCGACGCGCTCCGTGAACTCGGCGTCTGTGCGGACGAGCCCGCGGACTACTCCGCAGCCGGGCGCACTGACGCCGGGGTCTCCGCGGCAGCCCAGACCGTCGCGTTCGATTGCCCCGCGTGGTGCGATCCGGCCGCACTCAACGGGAGCCTCCCCGAATCCGTCCGTGCCTGGGCGTCGGCAGACGTGACGGACTTCCATGCGACTTACGACGCCCGCACCCGCGAGTACGTGTACGTCCTCGCCGCGGAGGGGCTCGACGAGGAGCGCGCCCGCACCGCCGCGGACCGACTCTCGGGGGAACACGACTTCCACAACCTCACGCCCGACGCGAGGGGAACGGTGCGGGACGTCGACGTGGAGGTGGACCGCGAGGAGGTCTGCCTCCCAGTGACCGTCCGGGCGGGCGGGTTCCCGC
Source organism: uncultured Halobacteriales archaeon (assembly GCA_964431395.1). GTDB lineage: Archaea > Halobacteriota > Halobacteria > Halobacteriales > Hikarchaeaceae > CAYSJP01. The sequence goes on along the minus strand of CAYSJP010000092.1, from coordinate 2,693 downwards.
GCCAACTCGTCCGCCGGCTCGTCTCGCTTCTCCGTTCCGTCGCCTCGGGGGCGGCCCCGCTCGCGAAGGTCGACCGCGTGCTCGGCCCCGATCCGATCGAGGGGCCGGAGGGTGTGCCCCCGGCACCGGCGTACCCGCTGTATCTCGCGGGTGTCACGTACGACGTTTCCTTCTCGATCGCTCCCGACCCGGCGGCCGAAGCGCGGGAGCGGTTCGAGCGTCGGCGCATCGAACACGCGGTCCGCTCCCGCGTCGCCGGCGCCGTCGCCGGGACGATTCCCGATCCCGGGTGATCCCGGGGTCGGCGTCGCTCCCGAATCCGCGGCCTTCGCGATCCCGATGCCAGGATTTAGAACGGCGTGGCGTGTAGAGCCGTGTCATGAGTTCACTGCCCGAACGCTCGGAGATCGACGACGCCTACAAGTGGGATCTGGAGAGCATCTACGCGACCGACGACGACTGGGAGTCGGCGTTCGAGACGGTCGAGGACCGACTCGGTGAACTCCAGTCCTACGAGGGCCGGGCGACCGAGGACGGCGAGACGCTCCGGGAGGTACTACGGCTCCGCGACGACCTCATGCGAACCGTGGATCAGGTGACGGGCTACGCCCGGATGCGCTCCGACGAGGACACGCGCAATCAGGAGTACCAGGGCATGAAATCGCGTGCGCGGTCCCTCTCGGCAGCCGCCTCGAGCGCGGCCAGCTTCATCGAGCCCGAGATCCAGTCCCGCTCGAGGTCGGAGATCGAGGCGATGATCGAGGCGACCGAGGGGCTGGAGGCCTACGAGCACTACCTCGACGACGCCCTCCGCGTGAAGGAACACACCCGTTCGGCGGAGGTCGAATCCCTGCTCTCGGAGCTGGGTGAGGTGCTCTCGGCACCGGGCGAGACGTTCAGCATGCTCACGAACGCCGACCTCGCGTTCCCGACCGTCGAGCGCCCCGACGGCGAGGCGGTCGAGATCACCCAGTCGAACCTCACCAGCCTCCTCAAAGAGTCCGACCGGGAGTTCCGCCGGACGGTCCACGAGGCGTTCTACGACGAACTGGGCGAGTACCGCAACACCATCGGCACGACCCTCTCGAAGGCGGTGAAATCCCACGTCAAGCTCGCAAACGCCCGGGACTACGACGGTGCCCGCGAGGCCGCCCTGGACGGCCCGAACGTTCCCGTGGAGGTGTACGACAACCTGATCGCGGCGGTCCGGGAGAACGTGGACGTGTTACACCGCCACGCCGAACTCAAACGCGAGATCCTCGACGTCCCCGAACTCCGGATGTGGGATCTGTACACCCCGATGACCGAGTCCGAGAGCCCCGACCTGGGTTACGAGGAGGCGACCGATCACGTGGTCGAGGCGCTCGCCCCGTTGGGCGAGGACTACCAGTCACGCGTCGCGGAGGGGATCGACTCCCGCTGGGTCGACGTCTACGAGAACCGTGGCAAGCGCTCGGGCGCCTACTCCGGGGGCACTTACGACACCCAGCCGTTCATCCTCATGAACTGGCAGGACGACGTCGCCGACATGTTCACCCTGGCCCACGAACTCGGTCACTCCATCCACTCCCAGTTGACGAGCGAGAGCCAGCCGTACGTGTACTCCGATTACGACATCTTCGTCGCCGAGGTCGCCTCGACGGTCAACGAGACGCTCCTGACGGCCCACCTGCTGGAGACGGTCGAGGACGATCGGTTCCGCCGGCACGTCCTCAACGAGTACCTGGAGCGGTTCCGCTCGACCCTGTTCCGGCAGACCATGTTCGCGGACTTCGAGCGCCGTATCCACGAGGCGAGCGAGGCAGGCGAGCCCCTCACGCCCGATCGACTCGATTCGGTGTACGGGGAACTGAAGGGGGAGTTCTACGAGCCCGCGCAACTCGACGACCACATCCAGCGCGAGTGGATGCGGATCCCGCACTTCTACTATGACTTCTACGTGTACCAGTACGCGACGGGCATCAGCGCCGCCGTGGCGATCGTCGACCGGATCCAGGAGGAGGGGGCGCCCGCGGCGGAGGCGTACCTCGACGCGCTCGAACTCGGCGGGAGTGCCTACCCGATCGACGTGCTCGAAACCGCCGGGATCGACATGTCCTCGCCGGAGCCGATCGACCGCGCGATCGACGTGTACGACGAGTACCTCGAGGAGATGGCCGCGCTCGTCTGATAATGACTCGCTGCCCTCTGCCGTCCCTGACCTCCGGCCAAAAGACACTTCTACGGGTGGGGCCCTAGTTTCCCTCGTTAAATGTCGCACAGCCCGTCCCTTCCGGATCGGCCGACGCTCGACATCGATCCGAGCATGACAGACGCGGAGCAACTCCAAGCGCTCCGCGAGCACTACAAGCGGCTCCTGAACGTGAACGACCAGTTGGAAGAGCGCCTCGACACAGCACGAGACCGTCGTGCCGATCTTCGTGGGGAGGTCGACAGGCTCCAGCGCGAGAACGAGACGCTGAAGACGTCCTCGCTGTACGTCGCCACCGTCGAGGAGATATCCGACGACGGCGTCGTCATCAAACAGCACGGCAACAACCAGGAGGTGCTCACCGAGGCGACCGGTAACACCCGCGAGATGCTCGAACCCGAGTCCCGCGTCGCCGTGGACGACTCCTTCGCCATCCAGACGGTGCTGGGCGACGAGACGGACGCCCGCGCACAGGCCATGGAGGTCGACGACTCCCCGTCGG
>CAYSJP010000091.1:0-8254 GCA_964431395.1 uncultured Halobacteriales archaeon | reverse complement strand
TCGCCGACGGCGCCGACATCGTCGACGTGGGCGGCGAGTCCACCCGCCCGGGTGCGGACCCGATACCCCCCGAGGTCGAACGGGAGCGGGTCGTCCCTGTCGTGGAGCAACTCGCCGGCATGGACGCGATGGTGTCCGTCGATACCCGCAAGCCCACCGTCGCGGAGGCGGCGCTCGATGCTGGCGCGGGGATGGTGAACGACGTCACGGGGCTGGCGGACGTGGCGATGCGGGAGGTCGTCGCGGACCACGACGTCCCCGCGGTCCTGATGCACAGTCTCTCGGCGCCGGTCGATCCGGACGACCGGTACGCATACGACGACGTCGTCGACGACGTGTTCGAGGACCTGGTCGAGCGGGTCCTGCTCGCGGAGCGTGCCGGGATCGACCGCGAGCGGATCATCCTCGACCCGGGGCTCGGGTTCGGGAAACGGCCCACCGAGAGCTTCGAACTGCTGGATCGGCTGGCGGAGTTCCGGGGTCTCGGGACGCCGATCATGGTCGGACACTCCCACAAGTCGATGTTCGAGCGCGTGAACTGCGGGCCGGGGGAGCGACTCCCGCCGACAGTCGCGGCGACGGCCCTCGCGGCCGAGCGCGGCGCCGACGTCGTCCGGGTGCACGACGTCGCCGAGAACGCCGCGGCCGTCGCGACCGCCGAGCGGACGACGCGGGAGTGAGACGCGATCGTCCGGGGGCCTACCGGAGCATCCGGTCCATCTCCGGATCGAACAGGGGCTCGTCGCGAACCGTCGCCGCATACCGGCTGTTCTCGTAGGAGATCTCCACGTCCCGTCCCGGCTCCGCGTCCGCCGCCGGGAGGTAGCTGTAACAGATCCCCGCGTCGACCGTGTACCCGTAGTCGGCCCGGCAGGCGTAGCCGATCGGGTCGTCGCTTCCCGGACGGAACACCGGTCGCCCGGCGTCGACGACCATCCCCGGCTCGTCCAGCGTGATCGGGACGAGGCGGCGGTCGATGCCCTCCTCGCGGGCCTCCTCGAGTGCCTCCTTACCGATGAACTCGGTGTCCAGATCGACCGCGAACCCGATGTTGGCCTCGTATGGGTTGTACTCGGGCGTGAGATCCGTCCCCCAGAGGCGGTAGCCCTTCTCGAGGCTCGTCGAGTCGAGCGCCTTCCACCCCATGGGGACGGCGCCGTACTCCTCGCCGGCCTCCATGAGGCGGTCCCAGAGCCGGGCGCCGTACTCCGCCGGCGTGTACACCTCCCAGCCGAGTTCGCCGGCGTACGAGAGCCGGAGCATCGTCACGGGGATGCTCTCTAAGTACGTCTCCTGGACGGAGTAGAAGGGAAATGCGTCGTTCGAGAGGTCGGTCTCGACGAGCGGGTCGAGGAGGTTCCGCGCGTCCGGACCGAACACCCCGATCCCACACCGCGAGGAGTCGTGGATCGTGATCGAGACCGAGCCGTCCTCGGGGGCGTGTTCACGGATCCACCGGGAGTGGAGCGTCGCGGAGTTGCCGCCACCGGTCGTCAGCAGGTACCGGTCCGCCGCGAGCCGCGCGACGGTTATGTCCGCGAGACACCCCCCCGCCTCGTCGAGCATCGCGGCGTAGGTCATCCGCCCGGGCGTGACGTCCACGTCGTTCGTGAGCAACCGCTGGAGGAACGACTCGGCGCCCGCTCCGGTGACCTCGATGCCCGTGAAGGTGGTCATGTCGAACATCGCGACCCGGTCGCGGACGGCGTGGTGTTCCGCGGCCTGTGCCTTCGACCAGTTGCGGGCCAGCCAGTCCGGCCGGTCGGGGACGTCGTACTCCTCGAGGAGCGTCTCGTTCGACTCGTACCACTGGGGGACCTCCCACCCGTTGGCGTCGTAGAACCGCGCGTCGAGGTCGGCCTGCCGGTCGTAGAAGGGGCTGCGCCGGAGTTCGCGCTGGGAGCGGGGCTGCTCGGTGGGGTGGATGAGCTGGTACACCTCCTGGTACTGCTGGGCGCCGCGCCCGTAGGTGAACTCGCGGCTGCCCGCGTGTGGCTGAAACCGGCTCACGTGTGCGGGCGAGGCGTCGACGCGCTCGCCGTCGAGTTTCGGGACGCCGTCCTCCATCCAGCTCGCCACGATGTCCCCCACACCGCCGGACTGGGTCACCCAGACCGCCAGCGACCACCAGAGCCCGTCGGTGTCCTCGTCCGGTCCGAGTACCGGCATCCCGTCGGGCGTGAAGGAGAACATCCCCTCCATCGTCGTCTCCCAGTCGCAGTCGCCGAAGGCGGGAACGAGTTCGCTCGCCGCCTCGTGGGCGGTCTTGTCGTGGTCGGGGTGGGTGTTCTCGTAGAAATGTTCGTCCGTGAACTCCCGGAGGGAGGGGTACTCCAGGCCCAGATCGTCGAGTTTGTCGGGGCCGTAGATGTCCTCGGGATCGACCAGGAGCGGCTCGTGGTTGTACGAGCCGACCCCGTAGGACTCGCCGTGCTGGCGGAAGTAAAGCGAGTAGTCCTGGTGGCGCAGGAGCGGCTGTTCGATCTCCCGGTCGGCACCCTCCAGTTCCGGGATCGAATCGGAGACGAGGTACTGGTGGGCACACGGAACCAGCGGGACGTCCGTCCCGACCATGTCGCCGAACAGCGGCCCCCAGATGTTTGTGGCGACGAGCACCTCATCGCAGGCGATCCGGCCGCCCTCGGTGACGACGCCGGTCACCTCGCCGCCGTCGGTTTCGATGTCGGTCACCTTCGTGTTCCCGTAGAACTCGTGGCCCGCCGTTTCCTCGGCCGCCCCGGCCATCCGCTCGCTCGCCTGGACGGCGTGGGCCTTCCCGTCCGTCGGGAGGTAGTAGCCGCCGTGGATCACCGAGGGGTCGATCTGCGGGATCCGGTCGGCGACCGCCTCCGGCGAGAGCAGTTCGCCGCCCTCGAGACCGTAGGACTGTCCCCACTCGCGCTTGCGCTTGAGAAAGTTCCAGCGATCCTCCGTGTAGGCGACCTCGATGCCGCCGGACGCGCGGTAGCTATCGAGATCCCCGTACAGTTCCCGGGTGTAGGCAGCCATGTGCGTCATCAGCTTCCCGCCGGCCGTCTGGAAGACGAGCCCCGGCGCGTGCGAGGTCGATCCCCCGGTCTCGTACAGCGGTCCCTGATCCACGACGACGACGTCTTCGCGTCCCGACTGCGCCAGATGGTACGCGGCGCTGCATCCCACACACCCGGCCCCGATGATCACGGTGCCCGTGGCGTCCGGGACGTCTGTTTCCGTACTCATACCCCGTTCGCTCAGGCTGTTCGCCTAATAAGTACGAGGATAACGTTTTCCGACGGGACGAGGACAACGTTCCCCCGACGTCAGGACGGTGATTCCGGCTTACATCAGCGGGCGATCGTTGCTGGGGTCGTACAGCGGCTCCGCACGGACGGTCGCCGCGTGGCGGTCGCCCTCGTACTCGATCACGACGTCGGTCCCCGGTTCGGCGTGGCCCGGGGGGAGGTACGCGTACGCGACGCAACTCCCGACGGTGTACCCGTACTCCGCTGAGTGGACGTACCCGAGCACGTCGCCGCCGTCCGGTGACAGGACCGGCCGGTCGGCCATCACCATCGCGTCCTCGTCGTCGAGCGTCAGGCAGGCGATCTCCTGGGAGATGTTGTCGCCCGCGGCCGCCGATGCGACGGCCGGCTTCCCGATGAAGTCGGTGTCCAGGTCGACGGCGAAGCCGAGCCCGGCCTCGTAGGGGTTGTGCTCCGTGTGGAGGTCCTCCCCCCACAGGCGAAAGCCCTTCTCGATGCGCAGGGCGTCCAGCGCCCCGTTGCCGTACGGGCGGATCCCGTACTCCTCGCCGGCTTCCATGACGTGCTCCCAGAGCGTCTCGCCGTACTCGGAGGGAGCGTACAGTTCCCAGCCGAGTTCGCCGGCATACGACACCCGCAGGGCGGTGACGGGAACGTTGTTCACGAAGAACTGCCCGCTGGAGAAGTACGGGAACGCGTCGTTCGACAGGTCGGCGTCGGTCACCTCCGAGAGCACGTTTCTGGCGTCGGGCCCGGTACAGACCATCGCGGCCAGCTCGGAGGTGACGTCGTTCACCACCACGCCGCCGGGCGCCTTCTCGCGGATCCACGCCACGTGGTTGCTCCCGACCTCCCGGCCGGTCGTCAACACGAGATACCGGTCGTAGTCGAGCCGCGTGACGGTGATGTCGGCGCGGACCCCGCCGGCCTCGTTACACATCAGCGTGTACCTGATCTGGCCGATATCGAGGTCCATGTCGTTGGTGCAGAGCCGCTGGAGGAACGTCCCGGCCTCCTCGCCGACCACCTCCACCTTGTTGAACGAGGTCATGTCGTGGAGGCCGACGGCGTCTCGCACGTTGAGGGCCTCGGCGCCCTCGATGGGTGACCAGTACTTTCCCTCCCAGCCCTCCCGGTCCGGGATGCGGTCGGCGTACTCCGCCACCAGGTCGGCGTTGGAATCGAACCACTGTGGCTCCTCCCAGCCGGCCTCGGCCCACAGTTCCGCGTCGCGGGCCTCGTGGGCACTGTACATCGGGGTCCGGCGAATGTTTCTCTGCTTGTCCGTCCACACCCACTTGGGGTGGACGATGTTGTAGACGATGCGGTACTCCTCGCCGCCGATGTCCCGGGCGAAGTCCCAGCTCCCCTCGTGTGGCGAGAAGCGGTTGACGTTACACTCCGCGAGATCGATCGGGCCGTCGGGGAGTCTGGGAACGCCGTGTTCCATCCACTCCGCAAGCGCCTTTCCGGCGCCGCCGGCGTGGGTGATCCAGATCGCGGCGGCCGTCCAGAGCCCGTCGATCCCCTGGACCGGCCCCATGGCCGGGAGCCCGTTCGAGGACTCGGCGAACATCCCGTTGTACTTGTGTTCGAGCGTCCTGCCCGCCGTCGCGGGGAGGAGTTCGTCGCTCGCGGTCCGGGGTGCCTTGTCGGGGCGGTCGGGGTGGGTCGCGGTGTTCAGGTGGTGTTCGGTGAACTCGTTGACGGACGCCTGGTGACCGTCTTCCTCGTTGTCGCCCAGTTCCTCCGGATCGGGCACGATCGGCTCGTGGTTGTACGAGCCGATGCCGTACCGGTCCCCGTGGACCCGGAAGTACATCGCGTTGTCCTGGTCCCGCAGGATCGGGCGATCGGGGTTCTGGAGCAGAACGTCGGTCTTGTCCCCGGAAACGGACCGGTAGTTGTCGTACACCGGGTCACCGGAGACGTCCTGTTCGAGGCCGGCGAGTTCCTCCAGGGGCTCGGTGATGGTGTACTGGTGTTCGACCGGCGTGATCGGCAGGTGGACGCCGACTTTCTCGCCCAGCTGGCGCGCCCAGATGTTGGTGGCGACGACGACGTCGTCACAGTCCACGCGGCCGTTCTCGGTGACGACCGCCCGCACGCCCTCGCGGCCCGTCTCTATGTCCTCGACGCCGGTGTGGCCGACGAACTCCACGCCCATTCGCTCGGCCTTCCGGGCGAGCGCAGCACACGCCCGGACGCCCGAGGCCTGTCCGTCGGTGGGCGAGTAGTACCCACCCTCGATCGCGTCGGGATCCACTAGCGGGAGTTTCTCCTGGACTTCCTCGGGCGTGAGGAGCTGTGGATCCGGGATGCCCCAGGATTTGCCCCACTCCACGCGGCGCTGCAGGTAGTCCATCCGATCGTCGGACCGGGCGACCTCGATACCGCCCGTCTCCTGGTACACCTGTTTGCCGTCCTCCGTCTCCAGATCCGCGTACAGCTCCCGGCTGTACATCGCGAACTTCGAGAGGACTTTCGGCTCGGCGGTCTGGAACATGATGCCCGGCGCGTGCGTCGAGGAGCCACCCGTCGTCGGGAGCGGCCCCTTGTCGAGAACCAGCACGTCCTCGCGACCGAGGTCGGCCAGCTGGTATGCGACGTTACACCCGACGATGCCCGCACCGATGACAACAGTGCCTGCCTCCGATGGGAGGTTTTCACTCATGAGTGGGAACGTAATGGCCCGGGGCTAGTTTACCCTCTCGATTCGCGATACGCCGAATCCGGTCTCGGGGTACTCGTTGCCCCCGTCGACGGGATGACCCGATCGATCACGTCCGTTCCGACCCGGTCGGTCGCACTGATAATGACTCGTGTATACTGTCGGACGGAAGTCATGATATTCCGCTCGCCCCACGTCGGGCGAGCGAAAGCATCAACAGTTCCGTCCGACGGTATAGCCGATTACCGCTCCGACCGCCCGCGGGCGGTCGATACGGCAACTGCCTACACTTACGAACGCGCGACGAACCTCTACGTGTCGGGTATCTCATAGGAATAGTCGCGGGTGAAAAAACCCCCCGCCAGCGTAGCGTCGGATCCGGAGTTCCGCGTGGCGGTTATCGGCTCTGCCTGACTTCGCGGAGGTCGCCGCGTCGCCGGAGCAGGTTAGCGACGAAGTCTTCGATACGACCGCGGGCGGTCGACAGCGACGGCATCGCGGGCAGGTACACGTCGGGGACGGACTGTTCGTCGGACTCGGCCTCGGTTTGGCTCTGGTAGGATTGTGCCATGTAATTTTACCTAAGAGCCAGTGCTTCTTAAGAATTCTGCCTAACGAGGATAAAAATAAGCTATCTTTTGGCATAGATAACCCGTCTCACGGGGTGTGTTCACACGGTCGTAGAGCCCATAACACCCGCTGATAATGGGTCGTGTAGGCAGTTACCGCATCGACTGCCCGACGCGGGCGGTCGGAGCGGTAATCGGTACACGAGTCATCATGAAACGGTGTGGGACTGACGGTTACCGAGAGTAGGGCTGCTGACACTGACAGCCACCGGGAGTGGGGGCTACTTAGTCAGGTAGTCATGAGCTGCCTGCCGGACTCGGCCATCTGCCAGACAGTGAGTGCACCCATCACACCGAGGCCGATAGCAAACACGAACAGGACGGCGTCGTTTCCGGCGGTGGCGACCAACTCTCCGGCCGTGACGGGCGCGACGAACGACCCGAGCCACCCGGCTACACTGGCGAGGGAAACGGCCGTCCCGGCAGCACTGGGATCGACGAACTCCTGAATGGACTGATACATCACCCCGATCTGGAGTTGAATAAACACCCCCGCGAGAACGAGCGCAGCGACCAGCATCACGACCGTCTCGCTGTAGAACATGACCGCCGCCAGCACGGTTGCACCGACGAACGATGCGGCAAAGACGGGTCGTCGCCGCTGGGCAAACACCGTATCCGAGAGCCAGCCACCGATGGGTCGAGCGAGGATCCCGACCGCGGGAAACAGCGCGACGAACGTGCCGCTGTCCGCCAGCGAGACGCCGAACTGACGGGTGATGTACGTCGGCATCCACGAGTTGAACACCATGTACAGCGAGTAACCGAGAACCGTGACGAGGATGACTGCCCATACGTTCCAGTTTTTCAGTACCCGTTTGAACTCGCCTCGTGTCATCGGCTCCGTCGCCGTCTGAAACCGTGCAACCCGTCCAATCGCCACGTAGAACACGAGCGACACCAGAACCACTGCGCCGCCGAAGACCGGAAACACCCCCGGCCACCCGACAACCTCGGCGAGGCGTGGCGCACCGAACTGGCCGAGTGCGTACCCGGCAGGATACCCCGAGATGATTACTGACGTCGCTGTCGCCCGACGGTTAGACGGGAACGTACTCGAGGCGACATCAATACAGACTACCCAGAGAACGAACATTCCGACACCTGCGAGTAATCGTGAGGCGATGAGCAGTGAGATAGCCTCCCCGCTCGCGGCGAACCAGTCGCCGATGCTGCCGACGAAAAGGATGGATGCCGCGGCCGGAACGGCCGCCCGGGTTTCGATCCGGTCGAGATAGAGCCCAACGGGAACCCCGATCACTATCGCGGTGAGCTGTGGCATCGAGACGAGTGCACCGGCCGTGGCCTCGGTAATGTCGAGATCGGCTATCACGACTGTGAGGATGCTGGCGGGGGTGATCAGGTAGGCACCGACGAACAGAAGCACCAGCCATCCGGTTGCGATTGTTACGACCCGCCACGCCGAGGTCCCAGTGAGGCGATCGGCATCGGCCAATTTGGTGTCCAACACACGTCCTTAATAAAGACCGAATATAGGCCTACTGATCGTGACGTAACGTTGCGGAGCGTCATAATGGATTTGCGTTTGGTAGGTTTCTCTGCTGCCATTTCACGGAGCTACGGAGCAGTCGGGTCACGAAAAAAGTCGTGAAAGCAACAGTAGTCGAGTGGTGAATGATACTGTCGGCTGTAACTTCGTGCGTGTCACTTCGATTTCTAATGTATCCGTGATTGATAGGAGTGGTTCGCCG
>CAYSJP010000090.1:0-8416 GCA_964431395.1 uncultured Halobacteriales archaeon | reverse complement strand
CGTCGGGTCGTCGACGGACTCGGGGAAGACCGTGATTCGCCGTGGATTCATAATGTCTGTTGTAGCGTTTTACCGCTCCGACCGCCCGCCGTCGGGCGGTCGATGCGGTAATTGCCTACAACAGTCATTATCACGGCGTCGTCGAGGCGGTGCTGCAGGTCGAACGCCGGCGGACTGTCGAACGGCCGATCCTCCCGTTCGTCAGGCGTCGGTGCGTTCATGCTGGCCTCCGGACACGCCCGGTGTTCGCGCCGCGTGATTCCGCCTGACGTGGTCCCGTGACTGCTCGACCGAGTCGAACTGCCTGGGGCAGCGTGGACACTTGAACATCATGACTCACCCGGCCCGAGCCTCGCCGGCGGGCTGTTCGTGGTCGCCGCCCGTGTGCCGCCGGTACAGGGCGAACGCGACGCTCGCGACGATGACGATACCGGCCATGCGTTTCCCATCGGGCCTCATACGTGTCCGTTGCCGGGCAAGGCATGTAAAAGGGGGATCGGTGTTTCACGGGCGGAAACGCGTGGAGTCGTCGATCGGGTCTTTATAGCTAGACGAGGAGGCCCGCCCGGGGCTGTGACTGTTAGCGCTCTCTTATACCCGATCAAGCATCCAAGGTGGTATCAACGATGTCACAGGCAACATCTGATCCGCCCGATGCCATCCAGGACTCGCTGCACGCTGCCGTAACCTTTCTCCGGAGGCTGGCCCCGGATTCGCTCGGCGACGCGTTCGATCTCACGGCCTTTGCCCTGGTCGTGGGGGTCGTCGTCGCGACCGGGTACCTCCAGGGGGCGATCTCGATGGTCGTCACCCTCCCCGCCGCCCTCGGGGGTGACAGTTTCGTGTTCCTGCAGGCCGTGATGGCCTGTTTCACCCTCTCCGGGATGTTCCTCCTCTCCGGTATCGTGTTGCTCGGCCAGCTCGCCTCCGCTGACGACGACCACTTCCCGGAGACCGGACCGACGGTCACCGCGGTCATCCCGGTTCACCGGGACGCCGAGGTGCTGCACCGCAGCGTCGAGAGCCTGCTGGCCAGCCGATACGAGAGCATCCGGATCCTCGTCGTCGCCGAACCGGACGACGAGTCGTCGATCGAACGCGCCCGCGAGTACACCTCCTACGATCGTGTCGAGCTCCTCGTCAACACCCGTTACTCGGGGAGCAAGGCCGGCGCAGTCAACTACGCCGCCGAGGTGACCGACAGCGAGCATATCGCGGTGTTCGACGCCGACGAGCGTATCGACCCCCGGTTCGTCTCCTCCGCGGTCGCGAAACTCGACGACTGTGACATCGTCCAGGGTCGGACGATCCCGGAACCCGAGGGGGTCGTCGAGACGGTCGCGTACTACGAGTCGGTCGTGCTCGGCGACCTCAGCCAGCGACTCCTCACCGTCTTCACCGACTTCACGATGGCGGCGAGCCGGACCATCGTCATGCGGCGGGCGGCCTTCGAGGAGATCGGCGGGTACGACCCCGAGATGCTCACCGAGGACTACGCCTTCGCGTTCGAGTGTTACGAGGCCGATACTGAGGTCGTCGAGCAGTTCTCCTACGCCTCCACCATCGAGGGGGCTCACAACGTCCGGGACTGGTGGGGCCAGCGCAAGCGCTGGATGACCGGCTACGCGCAGGTGCTGCACTCCCTGATCCGTGGCGGTCTCTCGCCGACGAACTACCGGTCGGTGCTGGCGCCGGCCATCTGTGCCGGCTCGGTGTTCGGCAACGTGTTCATGCTGTCGCTGGTCTCGAAGATGGTCGTCCTCATGGTCAACGGGGCCACGAGCTGGGTCACGCTCCCGGCGCTGGCACTCGTGGGCTCCGCGCTGGCGTTGCGGGCCTACGACGCCCACTCGGGGCGCCTCGAAAGCATCGGCGTCGGCTTTCTCATGATGCCCGTCATCCTGCCGCTGTACAGCCTGGCCGGCATCAAGGCCGTCGTCGAGTACCTGCTCACCTGGGACGGCGAGTGGTACAGCGTCGCGAAAGGGACCTGACGTTACCCGTTCGTCCGAACCGGTGGTGTTCCAGTCATCCATCGCCCGCGTCGTTCTGCTCAGCCTGAGAGACACTGCGTCCCCGCTTTTTAGGGTGGTGGGTCAATCACCGACGGAGCCACCACGACGTGGTTCTGAGATCCATGGACATCGAACAATTCACACGGTCGAACGCCCCCGAAGAGGGCAACGAAGGGTTCCAGAAGGAGAACAACAGGCTTCTAGACATCCCGGTCGACGGAACGGTGTGGGTCAAGGCCGGCTCGATGATCGGCTACACCGGCGAGATGACCTTCACCGGAAAGTCCTCCGCGGAGGGTGGAATCACCGGGTTCGTCAAGGACAAAGTAACGGCCGAGGGCACGCCGATCATGCAGGCCGAGGGAAGCGGCCACCTCTACGTGGCCGATCGTAGCAAGAAGATACAGCTCCTCGAACTCGACGAGGGGGAGTCAATCTCGGTAAGCGGCAACGACATCCTCGCGTTCGAGTCCGCCGTCGACTACGAGATCAGCACCGTCGGCAGCCTCTCGGAGGCCGTGAGCGGCGGCCTCACGAACGTCTACCTCACCGGCCCCGGGGAGGTCGTCATCTCGACGCACGGCGACCCGATCGTGTTGACGCCGCCGGTCGTGACCGACCCTGACGCCACCGTCGCCTGGAGTGCTGGCCTCTCGCCGTCGGTCGCGACGAACAAGAAAATCGAGATCGGTCAGACCTCCGGCGAGACCATCCAGATGGAGTTCTCCGGCTCGGAGGGGTTCGTCGTCGTCCAGCCCCACGAGGAGTAGCCGCCATCTCCGGCGGATCGCGTCAGGATCCGTATTCGCCCCCGGACAGACGGATGGTCACGACGCTTCCCTCGGGGTCGTTCTCGCTGAACTGCAGTTCGCCGCCGAGTCGGGTGACCGCCCAGTTGACGAACCACAGGCCGATGCCCTGCCCGTGCTGGAGCTGTGTCTCGCTGCCCTCCGAGAGGATCCGGCGTTCCCGCTGGGGGATCCCGGGCCCGTCGTCGGCGACGACGAGTTCGGCCGTCCCGTCCTCGCCCTGCCGGACACGGACCTCGACGTGTGGCGAGGACGTCGTCGCGTGTGTGACGGCGTTGTCGAGGAGTTCGGACAGCACCTCCTCGAGGACCGCCCGGTGGGAGGAGACCACGAGTTCGTCCGGCCGGTCGACCGTGATCCCGGCGTCCGATTCCCGACGGTGCTCCTCGGCGACGCTCTCGACGACCGCCGCGAGGTCGACCGGTTCCGGCGGCCCCGTGCTGGCCGTCATCACCTCCTCGACCTCCCTGGCTTTCGTCCCGAGTTCGACGAGGTCGGTCGCGCTCCCGCGAATGCCCTCTTGCAGTTCCTCGTCGTCGATGCGGTCGGCGTGTGCGAGAACGACGTCCAGCTCGTTCCGGACGTTGTGCCTGAGCACCCGGTTGAGCACGGTGAGTCGCTGTTCCCGCATCTGCTGGTCGGTCACGTCACGGAGGAGCACGGCGCGAGCGACCGCCCCGGCGTCGTCCGCGTCCCCCGGGTCGGCGTTACCGACGGCCGAGACGCTGTACTGGAAGCGCCGGCGGCCCTCGGTCGTTCCCAGCGTGACCGTCCCCGTGGCACCCGCCGAGAGGTCGGTCCCGTCGACTCCCTCGACGGTCGATTCGATCGGGTCGCCGACCATGGCCGCCGCGGAGCGATCGAACAGCCGCGCGGCCGTCGCGTTGGCGTCGAGTACGTGATCCTCCCAGTCGATCACGAGGACCGCCTCCTGGAGCCCCTCGACCACGCGCGTCCGGGCGACGTAATCGGCTTTCGGGAACCCGGTCAGTGCCGGATACCGCCACACGGCGGCCCCGAGAAGTCCCCCGGACAGGAGCAGACCGACGGTGAAGCCGTCGGCGACGGCGGACCCGTCCGGGCCCACCACACCCGCGATGTACGGCGCGGCAACGCCACAGAGCAGCATCGCGATCTGGACGTTCGAGACGCGGGCGTTGCTCCGGCCGAGCCCGACCACGAGGTACGTCGCGTACAGAAACAGGGCAAGCAGGTACGTCACCTCGAACGCCAACAGCGACACGAGCGTGAGTTCGGCGTCCGACGGCTGGTCGGCGGTCACGACTGCGACGACTCCGAGGACGACCGGAAGCATGATGCCGGCGAGCACGACGAGCCGGCGCCGCGTCAGTCCGGTGCCCCGTCCGGTGTACCCGAGCGCGTACACGGTCCACGCCCCCGGGACGACCAGCGCGGCGCCGATCGCTCCGAGACTCGCGACGCTCGATAGCAGCGTTCCGGAGGACGCCACCGGCAGTTCCGACACGAACTGGGCCACCGCCCAGACGGTCAGCGTCCCGGACACACCGACGAAGGGGAGCGCGCTGGGCCGCTCGCGGGACTGCACCGCCACCCACGTCGTCAGGCACAGGACCGCGACCGCGACGGCGTCGAGCCCGGCCGCGAGGAGCGTCTCTACGAGCGACATTTCGTGTGCACGTGTCGACCGTCACACCGGGCCGTATACAACGTGTCGGGGGTCTCTCTCGCTCTGAAACACGGTTGGTGGTTATACCACTGTTCCACCGTATCGGTTCGATATGGAGGTCAGCAGGAGCAAAATCGGCGGTTTCGTCGCTACCGCAGCCGTGACGGCGTACGCGCTGTACCGACGCCGCTCACGAACTCCGCGATAGGGGCGTTCGAAAGTCATTACGGGATCGATCGTCATGCCTCGCTTTCCCGGTCGACGACGAGCCGCGTCGTGACCCGACCGTCGCGGGACGATCGACCGACCGTCACCCTGTACTCCCCGGCGTCGACCGTCCAGCCCTCGGTGGCGTCGTAGCGAGCGAGCGCCCGCCGCGGGACCGTGAACTCGACGTCCCGTCGTTCGCCCCCCGCGACGCGGACCGACCGGAACCCCCCGAGTTCTCGCTCCGGGCGGTCCACGTCCGTCTCCGGAGGCGACACGTACGCCTGAACGACCTCGCGGCCGGGGCGGTCCGAGGTGTTCTCCACGGTGACGGACACGAGAAGGCCGCTTCCGGTGTCGGCAACGCCGATGTCCTCGACGCCGAGGTCGTGGTACTCGAACGCCCCGTAGGAGAGCCCGTGTCCGAACGGGAACAGGGGTTCGACCCCGGCGCGATCGAAGCCGCGGTACCCGACGAACACGCCCTCCCCGTAGTGGACCCGTCCGTCGACGCCCGGGTACCGCTGCTCGCCCGCGACCGGGTACTCCTCGAATCGCCGCCCGAACGTCACCGGGAGCCGTCCGCCCGGATCCTCGCCGTAGAGGACGGCAGCCAGCGCCTCGCCGTCGGCCTGCCCGGGGTACCAGGTCTGTGCGACCCCCGCGACGTCGTCGAGCCACGGCATCGTCACCGGGCCACTCGACCGGCAGACCACGACGGTGCGGGGGTTCGCGTCGGCGACGGCCGCCACGAGCCGGTCCTGTTCGCCCGGAAGCGCCAGACCGTCGCGGTCCTCGCTTTCGGTCGCGGCGTCCTGGACGACGACGACGGCGACGTCGGCCGCGTCGGCTGCCTCGACCGCCGCCTCGACGTCCCTGTTCGTGCGGACGTACCGACCCACGCCCGCCCACGGCGCGTCGAACATCGATGGGTTCGGGATTCGGTCGACGCCCCGCTCGAACGTGACGACCGGGGCGCGCTCCTGGAGACCGTCGACGGGGCTCGTGGACTGCGTCGGCCTCACCTCGGAGCTCCCGCCGCCCCCGACCTTCGCCTCGTCGGCGTTCGGGCCGATCACCGCGAGCGTCTCCCCGCCATCCAGGGGGAGAACGCCGTCGTTCGCCAGCAGGACCGTCCCTCTGACGGCCACCTCCCGGGCGAGACCGTGGTGGGCCTCCGGGTCGATGGTCCGGCGTGACGGGTTCGCCTCCGGGTCGGTCACGCCGAGGCGCTCGTAGAGGCCGAGGACCCGCCGGACCTTCGCGTCGAGCGTCGAGCGACCGACCGATCCGGATTCGATCGCCCGGCGGAGGTCGTCCCCGAAGAACGCCGGCGGGTACGGGTCGGGCTGTCCGTCGTCGGCGACGAAGCGGTCGATGGGGCGCCAGTACAGCGGCGGGTCGATCCCGAGACGGTCCGACGGTCCGAGGATCCGCATCGCCCGGAGGGTCCGGCTCTCCGGGGCGAACAGTTCGAGGGGAGACACGCCGGGCATCTCCAGGTCGAGACCGCCCTCCGCAGCCGCGACCGCGTCGTGTGTTCCCCACCAGTCGGACATGGTGACGCCGTCGAACCCCCACTCCTCGCGCAAGAGCCCGTCCAGAAGTTCCCGGTGTTCGCTCATGTGCCGGCCGTTGACCCTGTTGTACGCGGCCATGACGGCCGAGGCGCCGGCCTCGATCGCTTCGCGGAACGGCGGGAGGTACACCTCCCTGAGGGTACGCTCGTCGACGACGACGTCGATCTCGTCGCGGTCGCGCTCCTGGTTGTTCGCGACGAAGTGTTTCGCGGTCGCGGCGACGCCGTTCGATTCGACGCCTTCGACGTAGCCCGCGCCGACCCGAGCACTCACGCGTGGCTCCTCGCTCAGGTACTCGAAGTTGCGGCCACACGTCGGGACCCGGACCACGTTCAATCCGGGCGCGAGCAGGACGTGGTGTCCCTTCGCGCGCGCTTCGGTCGCGATGGCCGCGCCCAGCCGCCGGGCGAGCGACGGGTTCCACGTCGCCCCGAGCGCGATCATCGCCGGGAACGCCGTCGCCTCGCCGTCACGAACCCCGAGAGGTCCGTCCACGAGACGGAGCGGCGGGAGGTCCAGCCGATCCACGCCGGCGATGTATCCCGTCGCACGCCCGGTCGGATCGGGGCGACCGCGGACGAGCCGGAGTTTCTCCTCGAGGCGCAACTCCGCGAGGATCGAGTCCATCCGGGAGCCGGAGTCCATCGTACGTACCGACCACGGCTCGGGAAATATTGCTTGTGACTCGAAACTGCCGGCGCCCGGCGGTTCTCATAATGACTCGTGTAGGCAATTATCGTATCGACCGGCAGACTGCGGGCGGTCGGAGCGGTAATCGGCTACACGAGTCATTATCACACCCCCGAACGGTGCGTTTCCCCCGCTCGGAAGTACGGCGCTGCGAGAACGCCTCGAGAGGCAAAACATACGTACTTTCAGGACACATAGTGGTTCACGGACGCGAGTAGATGAGCGCACCGACCCTCGGCGAAGGAAACCGGCTCGTTTCGCTGCGACAGGTAGCGGTGGGGCTGATCGTGCTGTGTGCTCTCGTCGGGCTGGTCGGTGTACACGACAGCTTCGAGGGTACCAGGGCGGCTCTCTCGACTGCCGACACGACTCTTCTCGGGGTGATCGTCGGGAGCATGGTCGGCGCTCTCCTGCTCCGGGGACTCGCGCTCTGGGTGTTGCTCGACGTTCTCGGACACCGAACGCCGGCCGGTCGCGTCCTCCCCCTGTACGTCGCCACCGTGGCCGTCAGCACGGTCGTTCCCGGCGGGCAGGCCGGCGGCGCACCGATTAACGGGTACCTCATCTCGCGATCCTCGGAGGCGGAGTACGAGGACGGCATCGCGGCGATCGTCAGCACGACCGCGCTCAGCAACCTCGTCGTCGGTCTCTCCGGGCTGCTCGGCGTCGGATACCTCCTCGTGACGGCGACGGGCGGGGAGAACATCACCACGCTCGCGCTGTTCGGCGTCGCGCTGTTTGCCCTCGCCGCGCTCGGCGTCGCCGGTCTCTGGCGCGTCCGCGAGGGGGTGAAGGCCGCGGCCGTCACCACGATCACGAACGTCGGGCGAGTCGCCGCGGTGGTGCCGGGGGTGTCGAAACCGGAACGGGACGACGTCGCACCCACAGTGGACCGGTTCGGCGCCTCGGTGTCCCGGATTCGCGACGGCTCGGTACGCCAGTTCGTGATCCTCGTCGGCCTGCTGGGGGTCGCCCACGGCCTGACGATCGTCGCCCTCTGGCTCTCCTTCGTGGCCATCGGCGAGTCGGTCTCGATCGGCATCATCACGGCGGTCATCCCTGCCGGGCTCGCCGCGGCGGTCGTACCGTCGCCCGGGGGGTTCGGGGGGGTCGAGGTCGCGCTCATCGGGCTTCTCGCGTCCGGAACGAGCGCCGCGGTGCCGGTCGCCAGCGCGGCCACGCTGATCTACCAGGCCGCGATGGTCGGCCCCGCCCTGCTCGTTGGCGGGAGCGTTCTCGTGGTGATTCTGTCGGCGGGCCGGCTCCCCGACGTTCCCGGCCGGTCCGGGGAGTACCACGAACGGAACGGCGAGTAGAGGTGCCGTGGAGTACCACGAACGGCGAGTAGAGGCGCGTACCCCCTGGCACGGGAACCCGGACTGCCAGCCGGGCCCTCGCTCCGTCTCCCGGGGGATTTCATCGCGCGATCGGGAACGTTCGTCCGGCATCACGCCGTCGGCTCCTCCA
>CAYSJP010000089.1:2325-8418 GCA_964431395.1 uncultured Halobacteriales archaeon | reverse complement strand
GCGCCCCATACTTGTTTCACGCGCTCATGGAGTAGCAGCGTTTCCATCGAGTCACGCCCGCCCTTCGGCCTGCGGCCTCAGGACGGGATTCTCTCGCTGTTGAAAGACAGACGCCGACCACGAGTGTGGACAGGAGATGTTCTTGCCGGTCGTAAACTCGCCGCGCGTCGGCGTGTGTGCCTATACCGGGTAGCTGCTATGCGTTCGAGTCCGGTACCCACCGTCCCCGGGGTTGGAAAACCACGTAGGCATCCACGTCGGATGTATCATTAGGGTGAACTGTGTGAAGCGTCAGTTCACAGAGGAAAGAATCGAGCTCGTCGACCTTATCGGCGATACCCCAGGGATTCGAGTACCGCGCCCAGTTCAAAAATGATTCGAGTTGATCGGTGGTGTCATATGGATTACGTTATCTAACTGGTCGGTGATTAACAGTTCTAATTGTTTGATCCAGACGTCAGAGAAAACACCTCAGTAAGTGTCCCGGAACTGCTTACTCGTGTGAGTCGACGAGATCAGTCAGATCAATGAGGAGTACGTCCTCCCTGGAGTCTGCGACGGCTGTAAGATCGTCAGTATATCCGGATCGACTGAACAGGACGTAGAGGGGATCCGCGTTCGTTGGCTTCTCCGACCACTGTACTTCAGCTGTCGTTCTTTCAAGATCGGAGAGCACACCTTCGCTCACAGGCGAGGAGGTGAACTTGCATTCGCCAGCGACGAGTCCCTCGTCAGTGAGACCGAGTACGTCGAGTTCGTGCTGTTTGAACCACCACTGACCGACATCACGGAATCGTCGGTCGACAAGGCTTGGGAGCGCCTGCTGACACAATCGTTCGAATATCGGACTCACATAATCGGCGAGTTCAGGTACAACGGATTCCTCGTACGCGTCGTCATCAAGGATGCGAAGCTGATCCTGATTTCCGTAGACGAATCGGAACCAGAACCGGAACAACGGCGCAGCGATGCGATACCGTCCTCGTTTCGAAGACGTTGGGGATGCCGTAACAGGAATGTGTCGCTCAACGAGACGCAGTCGGCGGAGTTTCTGGAGGTAGGTGCTGAGTGATTGTGATTCGACTCCAGCCATGCCAGCAATTTCGTTCGGGGTTCGGCGTCCATGGGCGAGCGCTCGGAGTATGCTGAAGTACGTGTTCGGCTGGCGGAGTTCGGTTCGGAGCAGGAACTCGGGTTCCGAGTACAGAAGCCCACGCTCTGAGAGAAGTGACTGCTGAACGTTCGTGCCCAAAGATTGGTTGGAGTCGATTGCCTGGAGATAGTACGGTGTACCGCCATAGATTGCCCACGCTTTCACTGCGGTTTCGGGATCGTAGTCTGGAAAGAAGCGGCGTGCGTCGGTAATCGAGAGGGGTTTGAGATCGATAGTCGCCGTACGGCGACCGTAGAGGGGTGCGCTTCCAGAGAGGACGTCGTTTTCCATGACACTGATGGAGGAACCGACGAGGACGAGAGTCATTTCGGTTTCCTGTAAGTGCAGATCCCAGACGCGTTGGATACGAGAGGGAAGTGAGTCGTCTTCCTCGATGAGGAATGGGAACTCGTCGATGACGACGATCGCGTCTTCCTCTCCGAGCGCTTCGAGCAGGACTTCCCAGTCGCGTCGGACGTTTTGAATTGAGGGGAACTCCGCAGTAGCAGCGTCTACGAACTGTTCTCGTTGGTTCTGTGCAGTTGACTCGACGGCTTGGTAATAAATGGCGTCGTCCCGATCCGTTATTGACTGGCGAACGAGCTCGCTCTTCCCGAGCCGTCGTCGCCCATAGATAACGACGAATTCGGCAGAGTCCGACTCGTAGCAGTCCGTGAGTTGATCGCGTTCTACGTCCCGATCAACGAATTGGGCCATATGACTCGTAGCGTCCGCGTCTAGTTAGAACTTCTGATTTTGGAAATCGTAATTATGGAATTGTAGATTTCTGTCTGTCGCCAAAGATAGGAAAGGAGTGGTGGCGTCGCTACCTACAGGTTATCCAGGTAGTCCCGCCGCTGTTCCATCCGTTCCTGCTCAGTACGCCGATCGTAGTGTTGTTCGATGACTTTCGGACTCACGTTCGCCCGATCACTCTCACCGACCCCACGTACTATGACTAATACTGCCGGCTGTAAGTCCGTACAGCATTTCGCGACCCCGGGTCGCGAATATCTTGAAATAGTTACAGCCGGCAGTATAAACGCACAACCCGGTTGACCTGAAGCCGGCGGATCGAGAGTCGTTCGACGAATTTATTCGGCCACGAGTGAACCGCTTTCCGAAACATTCATTTTTCTCTATGGCTCAAAAGTAAACAAACATGAGAGAAGACGACGGATCGGATGATGGAAAGGAGGAGTCGGTAGTCGCGGCGGTGGACGCCATCGACAGCCGGGAGCACCTGGTGATCGCCGACGTTTCGCGCGACGACGCCTGGATCGCCGTCCCGGAGGGGCAAGCGGAAGCGCTCCCGGCGTCGCGGTGACCTCAACCGGCGCGAGATGGGGGTGAACGCAATTCATATGGGGGCTGCCTTCGATTCACGCGCATGGCCGAGGAGGAGCACCGCTGTGACGTGTGTGGCGACACGTTCGAGTCAGAGGAGGAACTCGAACGCCACCTCCGCCGGATGGGGGTCGTGGAGTAGTCACTGATCCCACGCCGGCAAGGCCCCTGCTCCCCGGAAACCCCGCCGGAGCACTGCTACTCGGAAGCCCCGGCATAGTGGCCCGTCTCGACGCGTTCGTCGAACAGCCGCGCCACCAGGCGCGTGATCGGCCCCGTCTCCAGCGCCCGGCCGTCCAGTTCTCCGACCGGCCGGACCTCCCAGGTCGTGTTCGTTACGAACACCTCGTCGGCGCGCCGGACGGTATCGAGGTCGTAGCGGCCCTCCTCGACCGGGAACGACTCCTCGTCCGCGATCCCGAGAACGACCGAACGGGTCACGCCGGGGAGGAGGTCGCTCCCGGTCCCCGGCGTCTTGAGCGTGCCGTCGTCGACGAAAAACAGGTTGCTCGTCGCCCCCTCCGCGACCGCGCCCGCCGGATCTAACAGGAGGGCTTCGTCGGCGCCCGGTGTGAGTTCCAGGCGCGCCAGGATGCCGTTGAGGTAGTTGTGGGTCTTGGCGCCAGCCGGGATGGCGTCCGAGGAAACCCTCCGGGTCTCGACGGTCTCGACCGTCGCGGGGCCGTCCCAGACGGGCTCGCCATCGCGCCCGCCGCGGGGGAGTGGCTTGACGATGACCACCACGGTCGGATCGACGTCGGGCCGGGGAGTGAGCTTCCCGGGCTGGACGCCGCGGGTCACCGAGACGCGGACGTAGGCGTCCGCGAGGTCGTTAGTCGCCAGCGTCTCCCGGACGCGCTCGCGCAGGTCGGCTGGGACCGCGTCGGGCATGCCAAGGTGCCCGCACGTTCCCTCCAGGCGATCGCGGTGGGCGTCCCACGCGAACACCGACCCTCCGTAGGCGCGGAGCGTCTCGAAGGCGGCGTCGCCGTAGAGAAAGCCCCGATCCTCGACCGGCACGGCCGCCTCAGCCGCGGGGACGAGTTCGCCGTCGACGTGGTACGTGCGGTCGCTCACGCCCCCGCTACCCCCGCGAGGAAGTTCCGGATCATCCGTTTTCCCACGGCGAGGGACAGCGCGTCGCCGCCGCCACGTTCCTCGACCTCGCCCGTGAGGATGCTCTCGGGGTGGAACTGGACGCCGACGTGGGGGAGCTCGCGGTGACGAACCGCCATGAGCACCCCCCGCTCGTCGGTCGTGTGCGCGGTCTCGCGGAGCGCGTCGGGGAGATCACCCCGCTCGACGGCCAGCGAGTGATACCGCCCCACCATCAGCGGGTCCGGGAGCCCGGCGAAGATGCCGTCGCCGTCGTGGCTCACGACCGAGGGCTTGCCGTGGACGACCTCGGGGGCGTGACCGACCGGAGCGCCGGCTGCGGCACACATCGCCTGGTGTCCGAGACAGACGCCGAGCGTCGGGTACGAGAGCTCGGAGAAGACGGGAATCGAGACGCCGGCCTCCGCGGGCGTGCCGGGGCCCGGCGAGACGACCACGGCGGCGGGATCGAGGTCGCGGATCCCTCCGACGTCGATCGCGTCGTTGCGCCGGACGACGACGTCGGCCTGTTCGCCGACGTACTGGACGAGGTTGTACGCGAAGGAGTCGTAGTTGTCGATCACGAGAACCGGCCCGGCGACGCTACCGTTCGGGCCCGTCACTGTGGTCCCTCCTCGATGGTGAGATCGGCCCGGTCCCGCAGCGCCCGCGAGACCGCTGTCACCAGCGCCCGCGCCTTGTCGAGGGTCTCCTCGTACTCCCGCTCGGGCACCGAATCGTCGACGATCCCGGCGCCGACGCGAAGGTGGTACTCCGCCGCCTGCCGGACCAGGGTCCGGATGACGATGTTGAGCGTGGCACGGCCGTCGAACCCGAAGATCCCGATCGACCCGGTGTACGGTCCGCGCCGGGTCGCCTCCACCTCGTCGATGATCTCCATCGTCCGGGGTTTCGGCGCGCCCGTGATCGTTCCCCCGGGAAAGGCGGCGGCGATCGCGTCCGCGAGGTCGTGTTCCGGCCGCATCACCCCGTCGACCTTCGAGACCAGGTGCATCACCTCGGCGTACCGGTCCACGCGGCGGTACTCCGAAACGTCGACGCTGCCGTACGCCGAGACCTTCCCGAGGTCGTTGCGTTCGAGATCCACCAGCATCGCGTGCTCGGCGCGCTCCTTCTCGTCGCTCCGGAGGTCGGCCTCGAGGCGCTCGTCCTCGCTTTCGGTCTCCCCTCTGGGCCGGGTCCCGGCGATCGGTTCCGTGACGAGCCGGTCGCCCTCGCGGTGCAGGAGGAGCTCGGGACTCGCGCTCACGAGGTCGGCGCTCTCGAACTCCAGCAGCGCGGAGTACGGCGCGGGGTTCACGCGGCGCAGCGCCGCGAACGCCTCGACGGGATGGACCGCGGCCGGCGCCGAGAGGCGGTGGGAGACGTTCGCCTGGAAGGTGTCACCGTCGCGGATGTACTCCCTGACGCGTCGCACCCGGTCGTGGAAGGCCGCGGGCCCGCAGTCGCTCTCGAAGGTTGCGGTCTCCGCCTCCACGGGCGGCGGGCCGACCTCGGGGTCCCCGTCGACCGCGCGCCGGGCGAGATCCAGCGCGGCCTCCCGACCGCGATCGTAGGCGACCCCGGGAGCCGGGGCCTCCGTTCCTTCACCGACCCGGGGACAGGCACAGACGCGGAGTTTAGTCGAATCACCGTCACCCGGATCCGTCGCGCCGCCGTCGCTTTGCCAGGCCGCGATGCGGTCGAACACCGCGAGTTCGAGGCGCGGGAGACCGCGGTCGTCCGTCGTCGTCGACGGCAGGTCCTCGAGCTCCCGCGCGACGTCGTAGGAGAGCCAGCCGACCCCGCCACAGGGGTAGGGAACGGAGCAGTCACCCCGGACGAGGTACTCCGACTCGAGGCGTCCGGCGAGGGCTGCCAGCGTCGGTGACCGGGACCCGTCCATCGAGGACGCTCCCGTCCCCACACGGAGGCGCTCGACGGGGTCGACGCCGAAGTACCCCCACCCCGGCTGGCCGCTGGTTTCGAGGTACGCTCCGCCGGTGCCGTCCCGGGCACGGCGGTACGCGAGAAACGGATCGGGAACCGCGACGCTCACCTCGACCGGGACGCGAGCCCCCGCAGGCGCGTCCTCGGCGACACGGAGAAAGGCGTCACGGGTTGTCTCCACCGTCGGCATCGGAACGAGATTAGGGCCGGGTGGGGTAACCCTCTTGCGGTCCGGTCTACCGGGCGTTGGCGCGGTCGATCCACCCCTGGATGCGGTTCTCGCCGATCCCGGTCGCCTCGTTCAACTCCGCGGCGTCGGCGTCCGCGAGGTCCGAGACGGTTCGGACGCCGGCGTCGGTCAGTTGCTCGGAGTACGACGGACCGATCCCCTTGATCCGGTCGACCGGTTCACCGTCGGCGGAATCGTCCCCCTCCTCCGCCGACCCCACTCCGTCCTCGGAGGTCGCTTCCATCTCGTTGTCGAAACTCAACTCCGCCCCGTCGCCGTCGTCGGTCTCCGATGTGTCGCTACTCGCCGCCTCCTCCGT
>CAYSJP010000089.1:0-2225 GCA_964431395.1 uncultured Halobacteriales archaeon | reverse complement strand
CCGGTGTCAGCTGTCCCCCTCGCTTCCGCGTCGCTTTCCTTCACCGCACGCTCGCTGGACGCGTCGGTTTCACGTTCGACGGTGACGTCGGTTCCGGCAGTCCCGTCGTGCGATCGGTCGTGGGAGTCCCCGATTCCGAGTAGCGACTTGATGGCCGATATGAGTCCCATTGATGAACTAACGTCTCTCGGGCTGTCACTTAAAATCGTTCCCGGAGCGATCGACCGGATGCGCTCCGGGGCGGGCGGATCACAGCCCGTCCCGAAGCGCGTCGTTCATCGCCTCGACTGGCGCGGGGTCGCCGGTCCAGCGCTCGAACGCTTCCACGCCCTGGTACAGCAGCATCCACCCGCCATCGATCGTCGCGGCGCCCGCCGCCCCGGCGTCGCGGAGCAGCCGCGTCCGGAGCGGGCTGTACACCGCATCGAGAACGGCGAGATCGCCGTGGAGCGCGTCCGCGGGCACCGGCGAGCGGTCCTCCTCCATGCCGACGCTCGTGGCGTTGACCAGCAGATCCGCACCCGCGAGGAGACCGTGGAGCTCCTCGAGGCCGTGGCCGGTCGCATCGGGATCAGTGCCGGTGCTCGCGACCGACTCGGCGAGGTCGTGGGCGCGCTCGGTGGTCCGGTTGGCGACCGAGACGGCGGCGCCGGCGTCGGCGAGCCCGAACGCCGCAGCCCGACCCGTGCCGCCCGCTCCGACGACCACCGCGTCGGTCCCCTCGATCGGGACGCCGTGGTGGGCAAACGAGCGCGTGACGCCGACGGCGTCCGTGTTGTACCCCGTCGGCGGGTCCGTCCCGAAGTCGATCGTGTTGACGGCGCCGATACGGGCCGCGAGATCCCCCGGATCGACGAGGTCGAGAACGTCCTGCTTGAAGGGGATCGTGACGTTCAGGCCGGCGATGCCGAGCGCTCCGGCGCCTTCGATGGCGTGATCGACGTCCTCGCGGTCGGGCTCGAACGTGACGTACCTCCCGTCGATGCCGCGTTCCGCGTACGCCGCCTCGTGCATCGGCGGCGACAGCGAGTGGCCGACGGGGTTGCCGACGAGTCCGTAGACGTGCATGAACGCGGCTCGCCGGCGCGTCGTATAAACGGTACCGGTGCCGGACGAGGAGACACAGGTCCGGAACGGGCGTCCGAATGCGGATCGCAAGGTATACTTCCGGAACCGTCGTCAGAACACGTAGTGTCCCGGCTGCGACACCCGCTCGCGGCAGTGTTCGCTGCCGTCCTCCTCACGATCCCGTGGGTTGGGACGTTCGCGCTCGGCGCCCACGACGACCTCGCATCCCTTCCCGTGGTCGTGGTGAGCGGCGGGGCCATCCTCGGGGCCTCCTTCCTGCTCGCCTGGGGCGCCGAAACGGCCGAGAAGGACGTTCCCAGGGCGTTCGCCATCGCCGTCCTCGCGGTGCTCGCGGTGGCCCCGGAGTACGCCGTCGACGCGCTCTACGCGTTCAACGCCGGTTCGGGTGGCGCGACCGCCGACGCCTGCAAACAGTTCACGAGGGCCGAACTCGCCAGCGTCGCTGAACTCCCGCCGTCCGCGGTCGACACGGCCGGGGAACGCCTGGCCCGGAGCTGTCACGACGCCAACCTCGCCATCGCCAACATGACCGGCGCCAACCGCATCCTCATCGGCCTGGGCTGGGCCGGCATCGCCCTGTTGACGATCTACAAGTCCTACAGGAGTGGCGATTCGTCGGTACGGGACCGCGAGGGGTGGCTCAACGACGCGGTCGTTCTCGACCGCGACATCGCACTCGAGATCACCTTCCTCTTTGCCGCCACGCTCTGGGCGTTTCTGGTGCCCTTCGGCGGCGGGATCGACGCTCTCGATACGTTCGTGCTCGTCGGACTGTACGTCGTGTACATCGGGGTGATCATCCAGGGGGACGTCGGGGAAGTCGAGCAGAACGTGGGCGTTCCTGCGTACTTCCACGCGAAAGCTCGGGCCGTCCGGGTGCCCTCGGCGATTGCCCTCTTCGTGTATTCGGGGCTGATGATCTTCATCGCGGTCGAACCGTTCGCCCACGGCCTGGAAGTGCTCGGCCAGGAAGCCGGGCTACCCTCCTTTTTCATGATCCAGTGGATAGCGCCGCTGGCGAGCGAGGCGCCGGAGCTCATCGTGGTCGCCTATCTCGTCAACAAGGCGCGCTCCACCGCGGGGTTCAACGCCCTCATCTCCTCGAAACTCAACCAGTGGACGCTCCTGATCGGGAC